>QOAM01000137.1 GCA_003978075.1 Thermodesulfatator sp.
CCTTCGACCCCCGCACCCGCCGCATCACCGAGATCCGCGAGGGGTAATTACTTCTTAAAGTCCATAGGAAAAAGGGGCCAGGCCGGGTGGCCCGGCCCCCTAGGAAAAGTTATTCTTAACCCTCTCGGCGGAGCCTTCTTAAACCCGCCGCTCCGAGAAGCGCAGCCAGCCCCAGAGCCCCCAAGGGCCCCAACGCCGGCCCCGCCGGTGGTGAAGGACTAACCAAAATAGCCAATCCATCACTCAGCGCCTCCTCTCGTTACGAGAGTATTGTAAATATTCTCCCTCGGATCCAATTCCTTGTATTCTGCGTATTCCAGCCAAAGTCCCCACTTGTCGAGGCCAGGCCTCTACCGGCACCTGGCTGACGATAACCGTAGAACCCCTCTGATACCTGTCTTCTATCACCTCCAGAAGGTCCAGGGCCTGGCCCCGGCTCAGCTGATTCAACCCCCAGTCATCAAGGATGAGTTGTTTGGACTGTCAAACTTGGGTTAGAGGCTTTTGCACAGATTTTTAATGAGGCAAGTCGGGCTTGACCGCCGTTTCTTCTTTAAATAGAGTAAGTAGTGGGATGTTTTTTACTGCGGGTTGGGTAGCGGAGGCCTTAGAGCGTTATCGTCGCCGGGGGCCGCAAGATACCATTATGGGTAAAAAGGTGGTCTTCTCGGACCGCCATTATCTGGCGGCCCTCCTCCATATCTATACCGGTACTTTTGGGCTGGAAGCCCTGGCCCGTCTGGCTAACCTCCCCTTGGAGGAACTCCTACACCAGCGCTCTCAGGTGGACTTCATGAGTTTAGTGGATTACCTCCGCACGCGTTTTGCGGAATGGTTTCGCGAGCACCTTCTTCTGCGAGATTTCGAACTTCCGGAGTACGGCCTCTTGGCCCTGGAATACCTTCATTTAGAGGAACAAGTGCGGGCCCAGATCCGCATTCCTCTACTGCATCAACTCAAGTACCTCCGTGAAGAACTAGAGGACAAGCTCTCCGGGGGAAAGACTTTAGCCCCATACGATGAGCGCCAGCTCCGAAGACTTCTACTCTTTTTCCTTTCCGTAGAGGCCCTGAGACCTAGTCTCTGCGGGCGTCTGGTGAATCGCACTCGAGAGACGGCGGAAAGGGCCTATCCGGGAGAATTTTCCCGCTTAGAGCTCCCGGAAAGGGGAGATTTCGTGGAGAGCCTCTACCGTTACCTAGAGGAAAGTCTGCGACATGTCACGGGAGCGTGAAATCTTAGAACGTCTGAAAAAGGCCTATCCCCAAGCCCGCATCGCCCTCGAGTTCCAAAACCCCCTACAGCTCCTTGTCGCCACTATTCTTTCGGCCCAATGTACAGACGAGCGTGTAAATCAGGTGACCCCGCGCCTTTTCCAAAAGTATCCCGACGCCCGGGCCCTGGCCGAGGCCGACCTCGAAGAACTGGCCGAAGAAATACGTTCCACCGGCTTTTACAAACAGAAGGCCCGGTATCTCAAGGAGGCCTGCCGGATCCTAGTAGAAAGATACGGTGGGGAGGTGCCGAAGAGCCTCAAGGCCCTGCTGGAGCTCCCCGGGGTAGCCCGCAAGACGGCCAACATTGTTTTGGCTAACGCCTACGGTATCGTGGAAGGTATCCCCGTGGATACTCATGTGCGCAGGCTGGCTCAGCGTCTAGGTTTTACCCAGGAAAAGGATCCGGATAAGATTGAGCAGGATCTCATGCGTATTATTCCCCGGGAGGACTGGGCGGTGATCCCTTATGTCCTTCAGGCTCACGGACGCACCATCTGCACCTCCCGCAAACCTAAATGCCACCGCTGCCCGGTGCGAGACCTTTGCCCTTCTGCGCCTCAGGACCTTGCCTAAAGAGAAGCTCCTCCATCTTACCGTGGATCCGGCCTCGGAAGGTAAGCGTCTGGATGCCTTTCTGGCGGAAAGGATCCCTGAACTTACCCGTTCTCGCCTTAAAAAACTTATTTCTCAAGGGAAAGTTCACCTCTCCCCGGAGGGTAAGGTCAAAGCCTCCCGACCGGTAAGGGCCGGCGAGGAGATCCTGGTACAAATACCCCCTCCTGAAGAACCGGTGTTAGAGCCGGAGGTCGTGCCCTTCGAGATCCTTTACCAGGACGAACACCTTGCGGTGATCATCAAGCCCCCGGGAATAGTGGTACATCCTGCCGCCGGGCACCTTCGGGGAACTTTGGTCCACGGCCTCTTGCAAAGACTTTCCGGACTTTCGGGGGTAGGCGGAGCCCTGCGGCCAGGAATTGTGCATCGTCTGGATAAAGACACCTCCGGGCTCCTGGTGGTAGCCAAGAATGACCAAGCCCATCTGCGCTTGTCAGCCATGTTTAAGGGAAGAAAAGTGGAGAAGTGGTATCTGGCCCTGGTTCACGGCGTTCCCGAGCCCCGGTCTGGGAAGATCAAGGTCCCTATCGGGCGTCATCCGCTACATCGTAAGAAGATGTTAGCCGGAGCTCCCCGTTCTCGAGAAGCCGAAACCTTTTACCGCGTGCGCGAGGCCTTTCGACACTGGGCCCTACTCGAGGTGCGTCCCCTAACCGGACGCACCCACCAGATCCGTGTTCATTTATCTTACTTAGGACATCCCCTCCTTGGAGATGCCCTTTACGGAGGCCGACGGCCCGGGGGGCCACCGGCGCAACGCCAGATGCTCCACGCCTGGCGCTTGAGTTTTGAACACCCGGTGACCAAGGAAAGGCTATCCTTTGAGGCCCCGCCTCCGGAGGACTTTCAGAGAGTTCTGGAGGAGCTTCGCCGGTGCGCAAGGTAGGAATTACCGGGGGCCCGGCCACGGGAAAAAGCACTCTCCTGCGGCTCCTTTCCCGGTTGGGATATCCGGTCTTTTCCGCTGATGAGGTGGTGCGCCGGCTGCTGGCCCCCCAAGGCCAGGCCTTCGAAAAGGTGAAAGCCCTCTGTCCCTGGGCCGTGAAACCTGAGGGAACCCTTGATCGCCGTCTCCTTCTGGAAAGGTTGGTCCAGGATCCGGACCTGCGGCAGGCGCTGGAGGCCCTGTTGCATCCCTTGGTGCGGGAAGAGCTTCTCGTCTTTTTCGCAAAGGCTAGAAAAGCAGCCTGGGCCTTTGCGGAGATACCCCTCCTCTTCGAGGCCGGCTGGGAGGACCTTTTCGATGAAATTTGGGTGGTGACCTGTAAGGAGGAAACCCAGCGTCGCCGTCTTCGGGAGAGGCTAGGAAAAGAGGAACTGGTAGAGGGTCTTCTGAAGCTTCAATGGCCCCTTTCTCAAAAGGTCCTCTGGGCCACCCGCGTCTTTTCTTCGGAAAATACTCCTGAAGTATGGCGTCGAAAGCTTCAAGGGATATTCTCCAAGAGTCGAGCTCCTACAGGGGAGAGTCCCTGAACCAGGAGGCTCCCCGAGAGCCTTCTTACTTTCACCTCCGAAAGCCAAAGGGCCTCCTTCAGGGAGGCCGCGCCCTCCCCGGCCACCGCCTGAGGGGCCTCGCGCCCTCCGAGGATCACCGGCCCGAAAAAGAAAAAGACCTCATCCACCAATCCCTGGTCCAAAAAAGCCCCGTGGACCTCAGCTCCCCCCTCTACTAAAAGAGAGAGGATCTGACGCTGGGAAAGCTCGACAAGAAGGGCCGAAAGATCTATCCGCCCGTCCTTCTCTTTTATTCTCAGGATTTCTACCCCTCTTTCCCGAAAGGGAGTTTCTCTTTCGGGGGGAGCCCCTTCACCACAGATCAGCCAGGTGGGAACCTCTTGGGCACTTTCAAAGAGGCGATGAGTGGGTGAGAGCCGGAGCCGAGTATCTAGCACGATCCTTACCGGGTGTTGGCCTCGGACCAGACGGCAGGTGAGCTGGGGATCGTCCAACTCCACCGTGCGCCGGCCTACGAGAATGGCGTCACAGAGGGCTCGCAGGCGGTGGCCCTGACGGCGGGCCTCCTCTCCGGTAATCCAGCGGGAATCTCCGGTACGGGTAGCAATACGACCATCGAGACTGGCTGCCACTTTGAGAATCACCCACGGTCGGTGGTCTAAGACCCTTCTCAAGAAAAAGCGGGCCAAGTAGCGACACTCCTTTTCCAGCACCCCGCTGCGCACCTCGAGCCCCTTTTGGGCCAGATACTCCAGACCCCCGCGGGCCTGAGGATGGGGATCCCGAGTCCCCACCACCACCCGGCGTATACCCGCAGCGAGGATGGCCTGGGTGCAAGGGGGAGTGCGGCCATAATGATGGCAAGGCTCAAGGGTTACATAGAGGGTGGCTCCCCGAGCTCGTTCTCCGGCCCGGCGCAGGGCCTCCACCTCTGCATGGGGAAGGCCTGCCCTCCGGTGATACCCTCGGGCAATAACTTCCCCCTTCCGAGGATCCACTATAACCGCCCCCACCGGGGGATTGGGGCTAGTGTGTCCCAGGCCTCGTCGCCCCTCCCGCAAGGCCAGCCGCATGTAAAATTCATCTCTTTCTTTCATGAGTGCATCCCTTTCCGCCTTTACTCCAAGAATTCTATGGGAATCTAGGAATTTTTCGGGACTTCCAACATGTGGTCAAAAAGGTGGTAGGCCTTTTGAAGAAGGGGATGCCCGGACGGGAGTTCCCAGAGGGGCCTTTGACTTATCTCCAGTTCAAAGATCTCCGGGCTTTCCGGTAAGTAACCCAAAAATTGTAACCCTTCCTTTTGGCAAGTCTCCCTTACATAAAGGTCCAGGGCGCCAGGGATAGTTTCCGGAGCCCGGTTGACCAGAAGCCACTGATGAGCCACCTGTAGCTGGAGGGGTTTGACTAAGGCGGCAATCCGGGCAGCGGTGAGAACTCCGCGGGTGGAGGCGTCGGAGACCACCAAGAGATGGTCGATCTCCACCATGTTGAGGCGGGAGAGGTGCTCCATCCCCGCCTCGTTGTCCACCACCAGATAACGGTAACTCTTTTCCAGGCGCTGCAGGGCCTGGGAGAGAAAGGCATGGGCTGCACAATAGCAGCCGGGGCCTTCGGGTTGCCCCATGACCAGGAGGTCATAACCTTCGGCCTCCACTAGGGCCTCGTGCACCCGCATCTCCATAAAATCCCCCCGAGCCATGCTCTCCGGAACACTGGTGCGCAGTTCGTTTTTGATCTCCCCCAGGGTGATCTCCACGGTTAATCCCAAGAGTTCGTTGAGATTGGCATTGGGATCCGCATCCACGGCGAGCACCGGCCCTTGTCCCGTTTCCACCAAATAGCGGATAAGGAGGGCCGCGGTGGTGGTCTTCCCGGTGCCCCCCTTCCCCGCAAGAGCGATTCTCACAGCCATTCAGTTTCCTCCTGAGCCCTCAGACTTTTCCGTTGAGCTTCGCCCGACCCCCTTTTCAGAGGTCTCCTCCTTTGGCCTTGCGGTCGAGGTAGAGCTTGTAAGTGTAACTTTCAATGAGGGCCTGACAGCTGGCCTCAAGGATGTCCTCTGAGACTCCCACGGTCCCCCACTGCCCGTGTCCGTCGCGGGAGGTGATGAGGACCCGCACCCGGGCTCCAGTCCCTGGGATCCCCGGGAGCACGCGCACCTTGTAGTCTTCCAGTTTCATTTCCCGAAGCTGGGGATAGAAGCGTTCTAAGGCCTTGCGCAGGGCGTGATCCAAGGCGTTAACCGGACCGTTTCCCACGGCTGCGGTGTGCTCCACCTCGCCCACTCCCGGGGGCACCCGGACCACCACCGTGGCCTCCACCAGGGGAGGACCGTCCTCCGAAGGACGAAGATCAAGCACCCGATAGCCTAAGAGCTCGAAATACCGCTTGGGTTCCCCCAAGAGTTGACACATGAGAAGCTCCAGGGAGGCCTCAGCAGCCTCGTACTCGTAGCCCTCGGCCTCCCGCTTTTTGACCTCCTCCACAATGCGGTTCACCACGGGATCTTCGGCCGAAAGCTCCAGTCCAAACTGCCGGGCCTTGTAAACGATATTGGAACGCCCGGAGAGGTCCGAGACCAGGACTCGCCGGGTGTTGCCCACCAGGTCCGGATCGATGTGTTCGTAAGTGCGGGGGTGTCGTAGAATGGCGGAGACATGCACCCCGCCCTTGTGGGCAAAGGCGCTACGGCCCACATAGGGGAGGTGTCGGGGATGGGGAAGGTTGGCCACTTCAAAGACAAAACGGGAGACCTCGGTGAGGCGCGGGAGATTTCTTCCGGCCTCACACTCGTAGCCCATCTTGAGGACCAGGTTGGGGATGATGGAACAGAGGTTGGCGTTACCACAGCGCTCCCCTACCCCGTTGATGGTCCCCTGCACCTGCACCGCGCCTTCCATTACCGCAACCAGACTATTAGCCACCGCGCAATCGGCATCGTTGTGAGCGTGGATGCCGAAGACTACCTTTTTACCCAGGCGCTTTTTGACCTCCCGGAGGATCTCCAGGATCTCCTGCGGGAGAGTGCCCCCGTTGGTGTCGCAGAGGACCAGGACATCGGCTCCGGCCTCCCAGGCCCTCTTTAAGGTTTCCAAGGCGTAGTCCGGGTCCTCCTTAAAGCCGTCAAAGAAGTGCTCGGCGTCATAAAAAAGTTTTTCCACCTGCGGGCGCAGGAAGCGCACCGAGGCCTCGATAATTTCGAGATTGCGCTCCAGAGAGGTCTTCAGGGCCTCCTTCACGTGAATGGTCCAGCTCTTTCCGAAGATGGTCACTACCGGGGTCTTGGCTTCAACGAGGGCCTTGAGATTTTCATCGAGGTGGGCCTCCTTGCGGGGGTGATGGGTGCTACCGAAGGCCGCAACACGAGCGTGCCGCAGGCGATAGTCCCTGATCTCGCGAAAGAATCGGGCGTCCTTGGGGTTGGATCCCGGCCAACCTCCTTCGATATAATCAATTCCCAGCTCGTCTAGCTTTAGGGCCACCCGGACCTTATCCTCCACGGAAAGGTTAAACTCCTCGGCCTGGGTGCCATCCCGCAAAGTAGTGTCGTAGATCTCCACCTTGCGGCTCATCTTTCCTCCTCCGGGGGGCGATCCAGGCCGAAGGCCTCGTGCAGGGCCCGCACCGCCAACTCGGTGAACTTCTCGTCGATCACACAGGAGACCTTGATCTCCGAGGTGGAGATCATCTGGATATTGATTCCGTGGCGGGCCAAGGTTTCGAACATACGGGCCGCCACCCCAGCGTGGGTGCGCATGCCGGCCCCCACAATGGAGACCTTGGCAATGTCTTCGGCGCTCTCCACCCGTTCAGCCCCGATCTCTCGGGCGATCTTTTCTACAAGACGCACGGCCTCGCGCAGGGTGGTCCGGGGCACGGTAAAGGTGAGATCCGCCCGTCCGTCAGGACGGCCGGTCTGGATGATCATGTCCACCAGGATGCCTCGTTCGGCAATGGGACCGAAGATGCGGGCCGCCACCCCGGGTTGATCCGGCACTCCGTAAAGACTAATACGGGCCTCGTTGCGGTTGTAAGTTACCCCTGAGACCAGGACCCTCTCCATCTCTTCGTCCTCCTCGGTGATGATGGTGCCCGGGACCTCAGAGAAGGTAGACCGCACATGCAGAGGCACCCGGTAGATCATGGCAAACTCTACGGCCCGAATTTCCAGCACCTTGGCCCCGGCACTGGCCAGCTCTAACATCTCTTCATAGGAGATCTTCTCCAGCTTGCGGGCCCGGGAGACGATGCGGGGGTCGGCGGTATAGACCCCCTCTACATCGGTAAAGATCTCGCAGAGATCGGCCTTAAGAGCCGCGGCCAGGGCCACCGCGGTGGTGTCTGAGCCCCCGCGCCCCAGGGTGGTTATGTCCCCATTTTCCGTCACCCCTTGAAAGCCCGCCACCACCACTATCTCTCCCCGGGCCAGGACCTCCCTCAAACGCTCCGTCCCGATGTCCTGAATGCGGGCCCGGGTGTAAAGCCTGTTGGTCAGGATAGGTATTTGATAGGCCAAGAAGGCCCGGGCAGGGTAGCCCATGGCCCGCAGAGCGATGGCCAGCAGGGAGGCCGTGACCTGCTCCCCGGTGGCCACCAGCATATCTAGCTCCCGAGGAGAGGGTTCGGAAGCCAGTTCATAGGCTAGGGAGAGGAGGCGATCTGTCTCCCCAGCCATAGCCGAGACCACTACCACCAGCTGATGCCCCTGGTCCTTGTAATGGGCCACCCGACGGGCTACCCGACGCAGGCGATCCAGATCTCCTACCGAGGTGCCCCCGAACTTCTGGACGATGAGCATCCTATTCTTTTCCCTTCTTTCCCGCCCAGACGGGATCTTCTCCGAAGTGTAAAAACCACCACTCTTCAGCCGAAGCTCCTCGATCGTTGGGGGCCAGCTCGATGCGATAATGTTCGCAGTAATCCATAAGGAGATGGTAAGCCTCGTTGAGGGCCTTCATGCGTTCGGCATCTCCGGCACGATCCGGATGAAAGCGCGCCGCCAGGCGCCGATAGGCTTCCCGGATTTCGGCCCGGGTGGTCTCCCGGGGAAGCCCTAAAAGCCTCCGCGCCTCCTCCAATTTGCGCCACTTGCGGGTCTGCATGAGTTTCCAAGGTCCCCTGAGGCTTAGCCCTAAGTGCTCTTTACCCTGAGTTCACAATCTATTTTAAAGTCTATATAATTTTTGGGTAGAGACTTCTGACTGCTTTCAGAGGTCTCCTTAGCATAATCCTGAAGCAGAAAACTTCAATCTTTACGGACCGTGGCCTCGACCTTCTGTGTGCTCACCCTGGGTTGCAAGGTAAATCAGGTGGAGGGGGCCTTTTTGGAGGAGGCCCTTGCGGCCCGGGGGTGGATTCCGGTGAAACTGGGGGCAGGGCCGGAGGTGGCCATCGTCAATACTTGTGCGGTAACCTCCCGGGCTACAGCGGAGGCCCGCAAGCTCATCCGCCGGGCCCAGGCCGCCGCTTCGCGTTTGGTGGTGGTCACCGGTTGTTACGCCCAGGTCCAGCCGGAGGAGGTCCAGAGGACGGCCGGAGGAGGGGCCCTGGTGCTGGGCCACAAAGAAAAGTTCGAAATCCCGGAGATCCTCTCTGGTGAAGCTGAGCCTTTGCGGGGAGAGATTCGGGTGAGCCCTTCCGCGGAGCTGCGCCAGGCCAGAGCAGCTCCGGTTCGACGCTTTGCAGGGCATGCCCGGGCCTTCCTGCGCGTCCAAGACGGCTGTAGCCAATGCTGCAGCTATTGCATCGTGCCCCGGGCCCGGGGGCCAGCCCGCAGTCTCCCCCTTCGTGAGGTCCTCCGCCAGGCTCGCATCTTCGAAGAAGAGGGGTTCCAAGAGGTGGTGGTCACCGGTATCCATTTGGGGGTCTGGGGGAGGGACCTTTCTCCTCCAGCCACCCTGGTGGATCTTCTGCGGGCCTTGGAAGAAGCGGGCTCTTTTCGAATCCGGCTCTCTTCCCTGGAGGTCACGGAGATCACCCCAGCGCTCCTATCTTGGGCGGAGTCCTCGGAGAAATTCTGTCCGCATTTCCATGTGCCTCTTCAGAGCGGGGACGACCGGATCTTGGCGGCTATGGGGCGCCCCTACACCCGGGATTTTTATCTCTCTGTGCTTCGGGAAATCCGGGTCCGATTTCCAGAGGCTGCTCTAGGAGCGGACGTTATGGTGGGCTTTCCCGGAGAAGACGAGGAGGCCTTCCTGCGCACCTATCGGCTGATAGAAGAGAGCCCGCTCACCTATCTTCATGTCTTTCCCTATTCCCCTAGGCCAGGTACTCCGGCGGCGACAAGGCCCCGACCCTCTCCAGAAATAGCGGCCCAAAGGGCCCAGGCCTTGCGGGAACTGGCAGTCCGAAAAAAGCAGATCTTTGCTCAAAACCAGGTGGGGCGAATCCTTTGGGTACTGGCAGAAAAGAAAGAAGAAGGCTTGTGGAAAGGGACCTCAGAAAATTATCTAGTGGTTTACTTTCATTCCTCGGAAGAGCTTCGGGGCCAGATCGTTCCGGTCAAAATTGTAGAGGCTAAGGGGACGTCCCTTTGGGGGAAAAGGCTTTGACCGTGCGGTAGAGATAATGCACCCCTGAGGCGATGGTCAGCCCCCCGGTAAGGTAAAAGAGGGGCCCGAGGAGAGCCGGAGGGGCCTCAGCCAGGACCGCCGCCGCGGTAAAGATCTGGAAAGCGGTGTTGACCTTGGAGGGCCAGCTGGGGCGGATCTCCGGGGGAATAGAAAGGAGATAAAGGACCAGAAAGCCGCTCACGATGAAGACATCGCGGCTTACCACCAGCACAGCCAAGGCCGAGGGAAGATAGCCCTTCCAGGCACAAAGCACATAAATGGTGTCCAAGAGAATGCCAGTTTTAAGGATCCCGACAGCTTGACTTTGATCCTTTAATTTGCACATTTTTCTGTGAAAATAATGCTGATGTATCTCCAACAACCTAGCTGTAACATTCTAACATGCACATTTTTCAGTCAAAATAAAGCTGATACAAT
>QOAM01000126.1 GCA_003978075.1 Thermodesulfatator sp.
TCGGCCTCCTGCCCCATGCTGGCCCAGACATCGGTATTCACCACCTCCGCCCCGGAGACCGCCTCCACCGGATCCCGGGTGAGCACAATCCGGGCTCCCCGGGAGCGGGCCTCGGAAAGCACGTCTTCAGCCGGGTCGTAGCCCTCCGGGCAGGCCAGGCGCAGCTCGAAGCCCCAAAGGGCCGCAGCCTCGATCCAGGAGTTGGCCATGTTGTTCCCGTCCCCTACCCAGGCCACCTTAAGCCCTTCGAGATCCCGACCGGTCTCCACCACGGTCATGAGGTCGGAAAGCACCTGGCAGGGGTGAAACTTGTCGGAAAGCCCGTTGATCACCGGCACCGTGGCGTAGGCCGCTAGCTCCTCCACCACCTCCTGCCCGAAGGTGCGCACCACCAGCCCATCCACATAGCGCGAAAGCACCCGGGCCGTGTCTTTGAGAGGCTCGCCCCGGGAGAGCTGGAGGTCGCGAGAAGAAAGAAAGATGGTCTGCCCCCCCAAACGCAACATGGCCGCCTCGAAGGAGACCCGGGTGCGGGTGGAAGGCTTTTCAAAGAGGAGACCCAGGATGCGTCCTAAGAGGGGATGATAAGGGATACCGCCCTTCAGGCGCTTCTTGATCTCCAAACCCCGCTGAATCAAAGAGCGGGCTTCCTCACCCGTCAGATCAAAAAGCCTGCGCAAGTGTCGCATTTCTCCCTCAACCTCGTCCTTTTTCTTGAAAGCTACCCTCTTCCCTTAGGATGTCAAGAAAGACCGTAACCCTCCCTGCGGCTTCTCCTCTTTGCCGAAATCCCCCTGTGGTCCGGGGACCTTTTTCAAAAATTTGACAGGAGGTAGAAAAATGTGAAAAAATGGTCTCGTGGAGATTTTAGGGAAAAGCCCGGCCATAAAGAAGGTCCTCTCTCTCATCGCAAAGGTTGCCCCCAGGGACAGCACGGTTCTCATTTTGGGGGAATCAGGCACCGGGAAGGAACTGGTGGCCCGGGCCATTCACGCCCGGAGTCGCCGGCGGAAGGGCCCCTTTGTGCCGGTGAATTGCGGGGCCATCCCTGAGGAACTGCTGGAAAGCGAGCTCTTCGGCTACGAGCGCGGGGCCTTTACCGGGGCCTCCCGCAGCAAGCCCGGCCGCTTTGAGCTGGCCCACGGCGGCACCCTCTTCCTGGACGAGGTCTCGGAGATGAGCCCCAAGCTCCAGGTCAAGCTCCTGAGGGTGCTCCAGGAGAGAGTGGTGGAGCGCCTGGGCTCCGAGGAGCCTCGCCCGGTGGACCTCCGTATCATCGCCGCCACCAATCGGGACCTGGAAAAAGAGGTGGCTGAGGGACGCTTTCGGGAAGACCTTTATTTCCGCCTAAATGTCATCCCCCTGCGTCTTCCCCCGCTCCGTGAAAGGAGGGAGGACATCCCCCTCCTGGCCGAGCATTTCCTCAAAAAATTCTGTGAAAGAGAAGAGGTCCCGCTCAAGCGTCTCTCTCCGGAGGCCCTGGAGTGTCTGAAAAATTACTCTTGGCCGGGAAATGTGCGGGAGCTGGAAAACCTCATGGAAAGGCTGGTGGTCTTGGTGGAGGAAGACCTCATCCAGGAAGAGGACCTTCCCGAGCACCTCCGGGGGTTGAGTCGGCCTCCGGGGCTGATTACGGTGGACATTCCCCCTCAGGGCCTTGACTTGCGCCGGACGCTCCTCGAGATCGAAAAGGCCTTCATCCTCAAGGCCCTCGAGCTTTCCGGAGGGGTGCGTACCCAGGCGGCCAAACTCCTGGGGCTCAAGCGCACCACCCTGGTGGAGAAAATGAAGCGCCTGGGCCTGGAATAGGTCCTGATCTTGCATATCTTCCTGTGGGATGAAATCCCTCTGGCGAAAAGGATGGCTATTTCTCATTTGGGGGCTCGTGGCTCTTCCGGCCTGGGCCGTCTCCCCGGAAGAAGACCCCGCCTGGTGGCTGGAGGAGGCCCGCTTTGCCTACCAGCAGGGAGATTTGCTAGGGGCTTTGCAGATCCTTAAAGAGACGGAAAGACGCTTTCCCGGGAGGATGAGGGGCCCGCTACGGGCCCTCAAGGCCCGGGTGCTTCTGGAGAGCGGGAAGGTGAAAGAGGCAGTAAAAATCTTAGAGTCCCTCAGCACCTCTTACGCCCTCTCTCCCGAAGACCTCCTCTTGCTGGCCCAAGGCCAACTCCGGTTGGGTAATTATCCTCAGGCCCTCTTCTGGGCCCGGCTGGTGGAAAAACAAACCCGCGGGGAGCTGCGCTGTCAGGCCCAAGTGATCCTGGCCCGGGCCTATCTCGCCCAGCAGGCCAAGCGCAAAGCCGCGCAGGAGGCTCTCAAGGTGCTCGAAGAAGGCCGCTGCTCGGAAAAAAGTCTGGCCCAAGCCCTGGAGGTGCTGTTGGAAAGCGGCTACAACCCCAAAAAGGCCCAAGAGCTCCTTCAAAGCCGCCCGGGGCTGCGTCTTTACGCCCCGGGGATCTTCAAAGTCCTAGGAGACCGCTGGCTAGCTCAAGGAAAGCTGGAAAAGGCCCGAGAGGCCTATTTCCGCTATCTCAATCTTTCAGGGGCAGAGGAGGAGGCCCCTGAACTCTTTCTTCGACTGGCGGAAGCGTTCTTTCATCGAGGCCGCCTCCGCCTGGCCCGCACCTATTACGAGCTCCTGCTTACGGTTTGGCCTCATCGGGACGAGGCCAAGTTCGCCAAATTCCGCCTTTACTACCTGTCTTATCAATTTAAACGCAAACTCGGGGCCTCCACCTTGAGGGAACGTAAGGCCCTTATCCCCCTGATCAACGAACTGCGGCACAGTCATCCCGGCCACCCCCTCACCCGGGAGGCCCACGCCTTGGAGGTGCGTCTTTACCTGGAGGACAAGAAGCCGGAAAAGGCCTTCTGGACCGCTTTGGACTTCCTCAAGCGCTATCCCCAGGATCCCCTGGTGAAGGAGGTAAAGCGAGGGCTCTGTGAGGCGGACAACCTCTTCCTGGAGAAGCTCCTGGCGAAAAAGGCCTACTTTCGCCTCCTCGCCCTCCATCGCCAGGAGGGGAACTTTCTTGAAAAGGCCCGCTGCGGGGCCCATTTCTACTGGCTAGGGAAAACCTACGCCGTCTTTCACCTGAGCCTCACGAGCACGGCCTACTTCCTTAAGGCCTATCAATTTGGCGTACCCCGGGCCCATCTCCCGGACCTCTATTTGACCCTCATCCGCCGGGCCCTGGAGGAGGGGCGTCTGGAGGCGGCTGCAGAACTCCTAGAAATCTTCCCCCAAGAGTTTCCCTTTTACCGAAATCACCCTCGTCTTCTACTCCTCAAAGCCCGCTGGCTTTCACAATCGGGACACCTTCAAGAGGCCCGAAGCCTCTTCGAAGCCCTTCTCTCCCGCAAGGATTTTCCCCGAGAACTTCGTCCCGAGGCCCTGAACCTCTTCTTCCAACTGGCCCTCAAGATCAAGGACCTGGATTTGGCCTTTCGCATCCTCCGGGACCCCTCTTACTCCGCCACCGCCGAGGACTACGCCTTTTTGATCCAGTTGGCCCTGGAAAATGAGGATTACCTCCGGGCCAAAAGGTATCTCCTCGCGGGAAAGAAGCACTTCCCTCAGGCCCTCTCTTTGCGCTGGCTGGAAGGACTTTATTACGAAAGAAAAGGACGAGAAGAGGAGGCCCTGAAGATCTGGCAGACTCTGGCTAGCGTCAACTCCACCGAGGGACGCCTGGCCCAGGGCATCCTCCGGGGCCTGCAGCTTATCGAAGAGGCCCGCAAGGTTATATACTGAGATTATGGCCATCCTCTTCTGGACACCCTCGGGAAGACTCCAGGAGCTGGCGGAGGAGCTGGCTCGGGAGCACCCGGTGCGACTGCTTTCCGATCTCTCTCGAGAGCTCTCTTCGGAGCCTTCTCCCGAGCTCTTGGTGGCTGAGGTGTCACCAGAGGGACCCTCTCCTCGTCAGATCCTTGACATAGTCCGGCGGCACCGTGCGGGTCTTCCGGTGCTCTTCCTGGCGGAGAAGGCCACGGTGGAGGAGGCCGTAGAGGCCATCCGGGCCGGGGCCTACGACTTCCGGCTCCTTTCTACGGAAAAGGGGCTCCTGCACCGCATTATCCAGGCCGCTTTGGAAGAAAGGCGTCTTTTTTCAGGCGAGGAGGGGTTTCTCACCCGCGATCCGGGGCTCCGGACCTTGCTGGAACGCCTGCGACCTGTGGCCCGCAGCCCCGCCCCGGTGCTCATCACCGGCGAGTCCGGCACCGGCAAGGAAGTCCTGGCCCGCTGGATCCACCGGATAAGTGATCGAGCCCGAGGACCCTTCCTGGCCATCAATTGTGCGGCCTTGCCCGAGGCCCTCCTAGAATCCGAACTCTTCGGCTACGAAAAGGGGGCCTTCTCCGGGGCCCTCACCCGCAAGAAGGGCAAGTTCGAGCTGGCCGACGGAGGAACCATCCTCCTCGACGAAATCACGGAGATGCCCCTGCCCTTGCAGGCCAAGCTCCTTCGGGTCCTGCAGGAGGGAGAAGTGGACCGGCTGGGAGGAGCCTACCCGGTGAAGGTGGATGTGCGGGTCATCGCCACCACCAACCGGGACATCGAGGAGGAGGTCCGGGCGGGACGCTTCCGGGAAGACCTCTATTTCCGCCTCAATGTGATCCCGGTGAGGCTCCCCCCTCTCCGGGAACGCCGCGCAGACATCCCCTACCTGGCGGAACACTTCCTGCGGGAGTTTTCGCAACGCTATCATAAGGCGATCCGGGGCTTTCACCCGGAGGTGCTGGAAATCTTCGAAAGATACCCCTTCCCGGGAAACGTCCGGGAACTCAAAAACCTGGTGGAAAGGGCGGTCCTTCTGGCCCAGGGGCCAGAGATCACCCTGGAAGACCTCCTCTGGAAGGTCTCTCCCTCAACCCTTAACCCTGCGGAAGAATCTCCCCCTCCCCTGAAGCCCCTTCGAGAACTAGAGAAGGAGGCCATCCTCGCGGCCCTCAAGGCCTCCGGCGGCAACCGCACCCGGGCCGCGGAGATCCTAGGTATAAGTGTGCGCACCCTGCGCAACAAACTCAAGGCCTTTCGGGCACAGGGTTTGCTATAACTCCGTCGGGAGGGCAAAGGCATGTTCGGAAAGCTTTGGGCCAAGACCTGGGCCGTGGTCTCCGAGAGCCTGCGGCTACGCACCCTGCGCCATGAGGTCCTGGCCTCCAACGTGGCCAATGTGGATACCCCGGGCTACCGCCGAAAGGACATCCCCTTTCGCAAGCTCATGGAGGCCTATTTGGGAGAGGGGGAGCTTCCTCTGAAAAGGACGCGGAAGAGGCACCTTTCCCGGGCGAAAATTCCCCCTGAGCCTCAGGCCCTGGAGGCCCCGGAGACCGGCACCCCCAACAATGTCTCTCTGGAAGAAGAGATGTCGCGCCTGATGGAGAACCACCTCCTCTATCAGGCCACCCTTCAGGCCCTCAAAAAGGAGATCGAAATGCTCCGTGAGGCCATCACCGAAGGAGGTAAACAGGCATGAACCTCTTTACCGCCCTGCGCATTGCCTCCACCGGGCTCACCGCCCAGCGGGTGAGGCTCAACATCGCTTCCATGAACCTGGCTAACGCTCAGGTGACCCGTACCGCGGCCGGTGGTCCTTACCGGGCCAAGGATGTGATCCTGGAGGCCGTGCCCCTGGAGGAGGATCCCGCCTTGGCCGAGGTCCAGGTGAAGGAGATCGTGGACGACCCCTCTCCCTTCAAGGAGGTCTATGATCCTCACCACCCGGACGCCGACGAGAGGGGTATGGTGAAGTACCCCAATGTGGATGTGCTCACGGAGATGGTGGAACTCCTTTCCGCCGGGCGGGCCTACGAGGCCAACCTCACGGTAATCACCCTCACCCGGGATCTGGCGGTAAAGACCCTGGATCTCCTGCGTTAGGAGGTGAGAAGATGAAGGTCCAGCTCAACCCCCTTCGAAACTTTCCGAGCCAGGGTCCCCAGCAAAAGACCTTGCGGAAAAGGTCTTTCGGGGAGCTCCTGCGAGAGAAGATTCACGAGGTGGATCAGGACCAGAA
Source organism: Thermodesulfatator sp. (assembly GCA_003978075.1). GTDB lineage: Bacteria > Desulfobacterota > Thermodesulfobacteria > Thermodesulfobacteriales > Thermodesulfobacteriaceae > Thermosulfurimonas_A. The sequence continues at coordinate 6,024 of QOAM01000126.1, forward strand.
GGTCGCTCTGAAGGCCCTGGAGGACCTGGCTTCCGGTCGCCAGACCGATCTCACTCAACTCACCCTGGCCCTTACCAAGGCCGACCTCTCCTTCCGGCTCCTCCTCCGGGTCCGCAACAAGGTGCTCGAGGCCTATCAGGAAATTATGCGCATGCAGATCTAAGGCAAGGATTTAGAAGATGGCCCTGCCCCAACCCCGCGAAGTCCTCCAGCAGCTCCAGAATTTCTATCAGGGACTGGAGCGTAGACAGAAATTCCTCCTCTTGGGGACTCTCCTTCTCCTTACCACCCTCTTTGTGGGGCTGATCTACTGGGCCTCTCAGCCCCGTTGGGGTCTCCTTTACCGGGGTCTTCCCGAGGAGACCGCTGGCGAGGTGGTCAATTACCTCAAGAGCAAGAACATCCCTTACCGTCTGGAACCGGATGGGACCATCCGGGTTCCGGAGGAAAAGGTGGCAGAGTTGCGTATGGAGATCGCGGCCCAGGGTCTGGTGGGCGGGCCGGGCCCGGGCTTTGAACTCTTTGATAGAGGACAGATCGGGGCCACGGAATTCCTGCAGAGGGTGAACTATCAGAGGGCGCTGGAAGGGGAACTGGCGCGCACCATTATGGCCCTGCGGGCGGTGAAATACGCCCGGGTGCATCTGGCCCTTCCCCGGGAAAGCCTCTTCATCGAGGAGGAAAAGCCTCCCAAGGCCTCGGTCTTCGTGAGCCTCAAGCCGGGGTTTCACCTGGGGCGCCGGGAGGTCCTGGGGATCGTCAACCTGGTCTCCGGAGCGGTCCCTGGGCTCACCCCAGAACATATCACCGTGGTGGATCTCAACGGACGGATCCTCTATCGGGGAGAGAAGGAAGAGGAAAAGATCTCGGCCACCCAGCTGGCTTACAAGCACCGCCTGGAGGAGGCCTACAAAGAGAAAGTGGAGACCCTCCTCTCCCGGGTCCTGGGCCCGGGGAAGGCCGTGGCCCAGGTCTCGGTGGAGGTGGATTTCGATCGAGGGGCCATCAAGGAGGAGACCTACGATCCGGAGATGACGGCCGTAGTCTCCGAATCGCTGGAGGAGAGCCAAAAAAGCGCCCGAGGAGCAGGAGGGCCGGCCGGGGTCAAGGGGGCCCTGGCCGGCAAGGTGGAAGGGAGCCTGGCTCCCGCCGGCCAGGCCGGGGTCTCCTTCAGCAAGAAGGTCATTCGTAATTACGAACCCAGCCACACGGTAAAAGAGGTGTCTCTCTCCCCAGGCAAGATCAAGCGACTTTCGGTGGCGGTGGTGGTGGACCAGAAGGCCCTCCCCCAGGGACAGGAAGGTGCTAAACTGGAATGGATAGAAAAACTGGTCAAAGGGGCTGTAGGGTACAACCCGGACCGGGGAGATGTGGTGGAGGTCTCGGCCCAGCCCTTCCATGTGGAGGAGGTGAAGGGGCCGGTGGTGTGGCTGGAATACGCGAGTCGTTTGATTAAACCCCTGGTAGAGCTCCTTATCGTCTTACTGGTCCTCTTGCTGGTGGTGCGGCCCCTTCTCAAGGCCCTGGTGGAGAAAAAGCCGGCTCCCGAGGCCCTGGAGGAAGCCGAAGCTCCCACGGAATTGCCACCGGAAGAGGAGGAAGCCAAGCCCCTGCCTCAGGAGATGGCCCTGGGGATCGTCCAGAGCAGTCCGGAGCGGGCGGCCATATTGATAAAGAAGTGGCTTCTTGAGGAAAGCGCCGAGGAGCGGGCCCGAGCTTTGAAGGAGGCCGCCTAAGATGGCCAAAATAGACCCGGAAAAACTCACCGGCCCTCAGAAAGCGGCCATCTTTCTTATAGTCATGGGGGAAGAATTCACCTCCGAGGTTTACAAGTACTTGGATGAGGAGGACATCAAGCGTATCGGGGTGGAGATGGCCAAGCTGGAGTATGTTCCGGCGGAGGCGGTGAAGAAGGTACTAGAGGAGGCCCACTTGGAGGCCAAGGAACTTCTGGCGGACCTCACCGTCTCTCCCGAAGAATTCCTGCAAAAGAGCCTGGTGCGGGCTTACGGAGAAAAGGGCAAGGAGCTCTGGGAAGAGATCCGCAAGGAGCTCGGGCCAGAGACCTTTAAAAAGCTCAAGAGACTCGATCCCAAAACCGTGGCCAACTTCTTGCGCAACGAGCATCCCCAGACCATCGCCATCGTCCTTCTTCACCTGGATCCGGACCTCGCCGGACAGATCCTGCAGTTCTTGCCGGAGAAGATTCGCTCCGAGGTCCTCCTACGCATCGCTCTGGTGGACAAGGTGGACCCGGAAATCGTGGAGGAGATCAGCAACGCCCTGGAGGAGGAACTCCAGAGCGTGGGGGGCACCCTGGGACGCAAGCTGGGCGGCTCGGAGAAGGCCGCGGAGATCCTAACCCACGCCGGGCGGGAGCTCGAGGACGAGATCCTCTCAGACATCGAGGAGGAGAACCCTACCCTGGCCGAGGAGATCCGCAAGTATCTCTTCACCTTCGAGGACTTCCTGCAAGTGGACGACCTGGCCATTCAGACCCTGCTGCGGGAGATCTCCACCGACGATCTCCGCCTGGCCCTGAAGGGGGCCTCCGAGGAGGTGCGGGAGAAGTTCTTCCGCAATATGAGCGAACGGGCCGCCACCCTCCTCAAGGAAGACCTGGAGGTCATGGGTCCGGTAAGGCTTTCCGATGTAGAGAAGGCCCAGCAGAACATCATCAAAGTGGCCAAGCGCCTGGAACAGGAGGGCAAGATCATCCTCGGACGAGGGGAGGAGGAGTTTGTCTAAGATCCTCAAGGGTGCCTGGGCCGAAGCCGTACGCATCGAATTTCGGGAGACGGAAAGCTTTCGGTCTCTTCAAGACCTCTTTGCTCCCAAACTTCCTGAAGAAAAATCCCGCCAGAAATCTCGTCAAGAGGAAGAAGTCCTGCGAGAGATGGCGGAGAAAGGCTATCGGGAGGGGTATCAGCAGGGGCTCGAGGAAGGGCGTCTTGAGGGCCAGCAACAGGGCTATCAAGAAGGCTATGAGCAGGGAAAGATCCAGGCCGAGAAGGAGCTGCAGGACCTTAAGGCCCGGTTGGAAAACGAATACCGGCAAAAGCTGGAAGAGCTCGATCACCTTCTGGCTTCCTTACGAGAGGCCATCTCTCAAGGGGTCCTCTCTCTGGACCGTGAGGTCCTGACCCTCCTCAAGCTCCTGGTGCAAAAGCTCTTTTTCAAGGAATTCCTGCGGGACGAAGGGGTAATCCTCCGGGTGGTCCGGGAGGCCTTGCAGGAGGCGGTAGAGGGCTCCCGGGTGACCATCAGGGTCCACCCGCAGGAGGCACAAATACTCCGAAAGACCAACCTGCGGGCCCTTTCCGGAAAGACTTTTCCGGAAATTCGGGTGGAGGCCGATCCGAGCATTGCCCGGGGAGGCTGTCTGCTGGAGACCGATTTCGGGCTGGTGGACGCCATTGAGTCGGGCATCGTAAAGATTCCCCGGGTACCTGTAGATGACAACACAGGGGCCTTAATCCCTAAGTACTTCCGGCTCTGGGATTGGATCAATTCAAGGCTCCCTTCTTCGGAGCGTCAAACGGCCCGGCGCCGTGCCAAGCCCGAGTCGGTGCTTCGGGAAGCGGAAGATGCCTTGGCCACCCTTGCCTCAGAGTGGAAGAGGACCTTTGAGGAGTTTCAGAAGGCGGACTCACCTGTGCCGCCTGTTATGATCACTGTCTGTGATAACACCGATTTGGCCAAACTGGTTCACGATCACATTGCTAAAGGAAATGTGCTCAAAGAACTGGAGAACAACGAGCGCAACGGCGAGGTGACTTTTCGGATTGACACAAAACTCCTGGCCGAAGCCGAGGCAGCCTTTGAGGGGGAAACCAAGGCAGAGGCGGCTGAGCGGCTACGCAAGGTGGTGGATACCATAGGAAAGATTGAGTGGGATGGGGAAGAAGATCCGCCAGGGAAAAACATCCGATCTGTAGTTTCTGTTGGAATGTTAAACGAGGGCTGGGACGCCCAGAACGTCACCCAAATCCTGGGTTTGAGGGCATTCACTTCCCA
>QOAM01000103.1 GCA_003978075.1 Thermodesulfatator sp.
GGGTCCCCGGGCCCCCGGGGGTAACCCCGGCGCTCGGGGGATAAGGCCCCACGAAACTTCTCTGAGGTCTCTTGTGAGTCTCTGATGTATCCTCTGGAGATCTTCTTTCGGGTGAGAAGGCCGAGCCGTTATCTGGGAGGGGAGGTCAATGCCGTTTGCAAGCCCTGGGAGGAGGCCGAGGTCCATTTTTGTTTAGTATATCCCGATCTTTATGAGATCGGGATGTCCCATTTGGGGCTGCTTATCCTCTATCTTATTTTGAATAGCCGTGAGGGCTTTCTTGCCGACCGGGCCTTTGCTCCGGCCCGGGATATGGAGGCGGAACTCCGTTCCCGGGGCCTCCCTCTCCTTTCCTTGGAACATGGACGACCCCTCCGGGACTTTGAGGTAGTGGGCGTGGCCTATCCCTACGAGCTCTGTGCCACCAACATCGTAACGGTGCTGGAGCTTTCGGGAATTCCTCCTCTAGCCCGAGAGCGCGGAGAGGGCCATCCCTTGGTTCTGGGAGGGGGATCAGCCGTGGCCAATCCTGAACCGGTGGCCGACTTTTACGACGCTATCCTTTTCGGAGACGGGGAAGAGGCCATCCTGGAAATCGCCGAATGCGTACGGGATTGGAAAGCCGCTCGAGGCACCCGCTCCGAACTCCTGGAAGCCCTCTCCAGGATTTCCGGGGTGTATGTTCCCGCCTTTTTCCGGCCTCGCTACGATCGGGAGGGTCGCTTTCGGGAACTCGAGTCCCTGAGGCCAGGTTACGAAAAAATCGAACGCCGGATAGTGCCTGATTTGGAGGCCGTGTCTTATCCTTGGCGGCCTGTGGTTCCCTGGCTAGCCACTCACGACCGTCTTTCTGTGGAGATCTCCCGGGGCTGCACTCGGGGCTGCCGCTTCTGTCAGGCCAGCTCCCTCTATCGGCCAGTACGAGAGCGCCCGGTGGAGCGAGTCTGCGCCTTGGCGGAAGAGGCCTTGAAAAGCACCGGCTATGAAGAAATTTCCCTCCTTTCCCTTTCCGCCGGGGACTATACCGCCTTGGAGGCCCTGGTACGGGAACTCTACCGGCGCTTTTCCGCCGAACGAGTAGCCCTATCTTTACCTTCTCTACGGGTGGGAAGCCTTTCTCCAGGGCTCTTGGAGACCCTTTCCCGCCTCCGGCGCACCGGGCTTACCCTGGCCCCGGAGGCCGGTACCGCGCGTCTGCGCCGGGTGATTAATAAAGACATTTCCGAAGAGGAACTCTTTTACGGAGCAGAGTTGGCCCGGGCCCTAGGCTGGCGCGATCTCAAGCTCTATTTCATGATCGGTCTCCCCACGGAGACCGAGGAAGACCTGCGCGCCATCGCCGACCTGGTCCATCGTCTGCGACGCCATGTGCGGGATCTCTTCGTGACCGCCTCGGTTTCCACCTTCGTCCCCAAGCCCCACACCCCCTTCCAGTGGGAGGCCCAGATCGGCCTTTCCGAGACCCGTAAGCGCCTCAAATTTCTTCGCGGCCTCATCCGCTCCCGAGGCACACGTCTCAAATGGCACAAGCCGGAGATGAGCTTTCTTGAGGGGGTCCTCTCCCGGGGAGATCGGCGGCTTTCACAGGTGATCCTCGAGGCCCACGCCTTGGGGGCCCGTCTGGACGGATGGAGCGAGGAGTTTCGCTTCGAGGCCTGGAGGGCAGCGGCCCGCAAGGTGGGGCTGGATCTTGAGAGCTTTCTTTCCGCCCGCGATCCTCAAGACCCCCTGCCCTGGGATCACCTGGATTGCCGGCTCTCAAGGGAGTTCTTACTGGGTGAAAGAAAGCGGGCCTTTTCTCAGGAGACCTCTCCAGACTGCCGTTTTGCCCGCTGTCTCCAATGCGGAGTCTGCGGAAAGGAAGTACAAAACCGTTTGCACCCGCAGGAGCCTCCCTCCGGGTCCCTCCCTGCCCTTCCTTCAGCGAAAGCGCTGGCCTGGTATCGAATACTCTATCGTAAGGTGGACTTGGCCCGTTTTCTTTCTCAATTGGAGCTCGCCCGCGTTTTTGAGCGAGCGGCCCGCAGAGCAGCCCTGCCTCTGGCCTTCACTCAAGGCTTCCATCCCCGCCCCCGGTTTTCCTTCGGAAGGGCCCTCCCCGTAGGGATAGCCTCCGAGGCCGAGGTGATGTATTTGGCCTTACGGGAGGTTCTAGACCCGGAAGAGGTAAGTGCCAGGCTCAACCAGGAGCTTCCGCAGGGAATCTCCGTGAGAGAGGTGCAAAGGGTGGCCACTCCCGAGGAAGAACCAGAGGAGGCCCTCCTGGAGGTGAGGCTCCCTCAGGAAGTCCTCCTCAACGGCCTTGAATCCCGTCTGGATACCCCTGTAAGATTGGTGCGCAAAGGGAAAGCGCGGGAATTGCGGCTAAGGGAATGGGTGAAGGAGATCAAAATAGGAGATGGCAAGCTCTCTTTTTGGCTGCGTCTGGCCCCCGGGGGCCCTCGTCCGGCAGAGGTGGTGGCTCATCTTACCGGACTTTCTCTCCCTGAGGCCGCAGCCTGCGAGATGCATCGCCTAGCCTAATCAGGAGGCCTCTCCTCATGAAAATAGCCATCCTGGGAGCGGGGAGTTGGGCCACGGCCCTAGGGAAGGTGTGGGCCGAAAAAGGCCATGAAGTAAGGCTACTAGCGCGGCGTTCGACCGTGGTTCAAGCCATCAACTCCCGTAGGGTCAACCCAGACTATCTCCCTGGAATAACCCTTCCCGCCTCCCTCAAGGCCTCCCTAGATCCGGAAGAGGTCTTGAAGGGGGCGGAAGCGGTGGTGTGGGCTGTGCCTGCTCAAGCCTTGCGCGAGGTGGCTCAAGGCTTGCAAGGGTCCATTTCTCCAGAAAAGCCCCTTATCTCCGCCATCAAGGGCATGGAAATTACTACCCTGAAGACCCCCACCGAAATCCTTCGGGAGTTCTTTCCCGAAAATCCCTGTGGGGTCCTTTCAGGTCCGAGTTTCGCCTGGGAAGTGGCTCAGGGTCTCCCTACAGCGGTGGTTTTGGCCTTTGAAGAGGAATTCCTGGCTCGAGGACTTCAAGAAAAGTTGTCCTCTCCGGTCTTTCGTCTCTATCGGAGTCGAGATGTGCGGGGAGTGGAGCTTTGCGGAGCGATCAAGAATGTCATCGCTATTGCGGCAGGCATCTCCGACGGGCTCGAGCTGGGTCTGAACGCTCGAGCAGCCCTTATCACCCGCGGACTGGCGGAGACCATGCGTCTGGGCCTCTCACTGGGGGCCGAGCCCCTTACCTTCTCGGGCCTGGCCGGTCTGGGAGACCTGGTCCTTACCTGCACCGGCAAACTCTCCCGAAATTATAGGGTAGGTTACCGGGTGGGGCAGGGGGAAAGCCTGCCGGAGGTCCTGCACTCTTTAAAGCAGGTAGCGGAAGGGGTTTATACGGTAAAGGCCCTCTACCGCTTCGTCCAGGGCTCGAAGCTGGAACTTCCTATCAGCCAGGGGGTCTACCAGGTGCTTTACCAAGGAGAACCTCCGCAGGAAGTCCTCAAGCGGCTCCTTTCACGCCCGTTAAAGGCGGAGTTTGAACCTCCTCCACGGCCTTGATCTGACCCTCTATGCGGGCCCCTTCCTCCACTGCCAGCTTATCCGTGAAGATCTCTCCCCGAATCCGGGCCGTCTTCCGGAGACAGAGATTCTGACAGCGCAGTCTGCCCTCTATCTCTCCGGCACAGATGATTTCCTTGGCCTCCACCTCGCCCACGATCCTCCCCTTCTCGCCGATGATGAGAAAATCCCCTCTAAGCTCTCCCTGCATTTCCCCTTCGAAACGGACTTTCCCCGGAAAAGAGAGCTTTCCCTCTAGTTTGAGTCCCGATCCGATGTAGCCGTTAATGTCCTCCGGGCCGCCTCTTTTAAAGATCATAGATTAGCCGAGCTTTTTCGGATTTTTCTAGAGACCCCTCCTTATAAATCAAATTTTACCCCTTTTACGCGTTCTTTTCAGAGGTCTTTTTCTACCTTTGAGAGGCGAGTTTTATGCGCCAATAGGGATAAGGATTGAGGTATCGGCCGTAGCGCCGAATTTCGTAATGAAGATGGGGGCCGGTGCTACGTCCGGTGCTTCCTAGGTATCCAATAACTTGCCCTCTCTTTACCTTCTGCCCGGCTCGCACCGCGATCTTTCGGAGGTGTCCGTAAAGGGTGGAATAGCCGTACTGATGCCGTATAACTACTACCTTGCCGTACCCCGCATGTCTTCCTGCGTAAATTACCCGTCCATCGGCGGTAGCCTTTATCGGGGTCCCGGGATAACTCACGATGTCGATTCCCGAGTGAAAGGCCCACTTTCCGGTAAAGGGATCTCGGCGGCGTCCAAAGCCTGAAGATATATAGCCTCCGCACGGGCGGCCCAGGGGAATACCCGAAAGCACCTTCAAATAGGCATCCACGCTCTGGAGGAGAGATTTGGAGTAAGAAGCCAGCTCTGTTTCCGGAAGATCGGCCAAGGCGAGATCTTCGGAAGGAGGGTTAACCGGGATAAACACCCCTCCCTCAGGAGGACTCTTGGGGGCTTTCACCGTGGCCAAAGGTTTTAAGCGAAGGTACTTTTCTAAGCCGAAATCGGCCACCAGCTTTTGGATGATCTCGGAACGGGCCTTGAGTTCGTTTACCGCCCCAGCCAAAAGCTCTCTCTTCTCTTTTTCCAAGGAAAGGATACGGGCCTCTAGGGTCTGATTTTTCGCCCGGGCCCTTTCCAGCTCCCCCCTCAAGACCATCACTTGCCGGTGAAGACGGGCTGTTTGGAAAAACAAGAAACAACCCATTACACTAAGGACCAGGAGCAGGAGACCCAAGACCGGGAAGATTTTAAGAAAAAAAGGCCTTACCTTTAGCTTTAAAGTGGGACCTTCTTCGGAAAAAAGCAGGAGGTAAAAATAGCGTTTCCGACTCACGCCAACCCCCTTTCCAGCTCCCCTTTTTCCTCAAATACTTCGGCGGTAAAGAGATAGACTTCCGTACGGGGATCCTGCCAGCACCGGGGCGGCAGCCCGGCCTTTAGGCAAACATGATCCAGAAAGGTCTCCCGATCCCAACCTTGCTCCACCGCCACCTGGGGGAGAAGAACCCCCCGGAAGACCCCTTGCACCAGATACACCCCGTGTCGCCCTACCTCCACCTCTTCCGGACGCCCTGGACGAAGGGGAGAAAGGACCGAAATCTCTATCTCCACCCTTTCCAACTCTTCCGGCGCCAGGGGAGGAAAGCGCGGGTCGTTAAAAGCCGCAGCCTGGGCCATCTCCTCTACTACCCGGTAAAGAGGAGAAGTGGCCTCAAAACTTCCGATGCATCCCCGCAACTTTCCGCCCTTTTTGAGGGTAACAAAGGCCCCCCGGGGCTCGCGTAAGGCCTCCCAAGGGGGAGGGTAAGGGAGGGAATAATCCTTTCTCCACCCGAAGGCCCTTTCCAAGGTCTCTCGGGCCAGCTGTAAGAGATAAGCCCGCTCTTCCGGGGAAAGGCTCATTTCTGGCCCAATTTTTTCAACACTTCCTTCGCGGGCAAGACCCCGGAATGAGTTTCTCCAGAGGGAAAAACATAAGTGGGAGTCCCCCTTATACCTAAAGAGCTCACAAACTTCTCTGTTTCGTTGATCTTCTTCTCCCCCTCTGGACAGGTGGCGTTCCCACTGTATCCGGCCACCAAATCCTCAAAACCTTTCTTCTCGCAGATGAGACCTACCGCCTTTTGACGGGAGTGGGGATGTATGCGTTCCAAGGGGAAGAGGACCACATTTACACGGACTTTGTTTTCTTTCACTAGAGGCAGGAGCATGTTTTCGGCCCTTTTACAGAAGGGGCATTCAGGATCCACGATTAGGAACATTTCTGGCCCTTGGCCAGCGGAAAAGGCCACATACTTGCGAAGTTCTTTCATCTTTTCCGGAGAAAGCTTTATGCGATTCAATTTCTCAATGAGGGCCCCGGTGAGATCTCGGCGGCTGGAGATATCTATAATGCGCCCCAGGATCAGAAACCTTCCGGAACTATCCACATAGGTTACCCCTTTGCGACGGTTCTGCTGGACCACCACCTCACAGAGTCCACTTACCGGAGAGGGCTTGACGGAAACAACCTGCACCTCTCGTCGAGTGAGCTTTTGAAGGAGAGCAGCTACGGCTTTTTGGTCCGGACAGGCAGAGGAAAAACCGAGGGAAGGAAAGAAAAGAACCGAACATACTAACGAAAAAGTTAACAGAAGAGACTTCCACTCCCACTTTAACATGACACCTCCCTTAAAATGTGATTTGGTTTTCTCTTTGCAGGGCAATCTAGCATTTTCTTTGGGGGGTGTAAAGAGATTGGTCAAGTTTTTATTTTGGATTAAAGTAGCCTTCAGGCTTTAAGGATCCCTGAAAGGGATCGGAGTCAATGAGGGCGGGAAAGCAGGCCCCCAAGGAGAGGATCTTTTGCGTGAGAAGTCTTAAGGCCTTATGGGGAAGGAGGAAAACCCTATGTTTCGAAAATGGCATCTTTTTACCCCTGGACCGGTGCCTGTAGCTCCGGAGGTCTTGCTGGCTGGGGCGCGGCCTACGCCGCATCACCGTCTTCCGGAATTCTCGGCCGTCCTTACGGAGATCCGGGAAGATTTGAAGAAACTCTTTCAGACCGAGCGTCCGGTCTTTTTTTTCGCTTCCTCTGGCACCGGGGCTATGGAAGCCGCGGTGGCCAATCTCTTTTCTCCTGGGGAACGGGTCCTGGTGGTCTGCGGAGGAAAATTCGGGGAACGCTGGGGAGAGATAGCCGAGGCCTATGGCCTCTTCCCGCTCTATCTCCATGTACCCTGGGGAGAGGCCGTTTCTCCGGAGACCGTGGAGAGGGCCCTTGCGCAGGATCCAGAAATAAAAGCGGTCCTCCTTCAGGCCCATGAGACCTCCACCGGGGTGAAACACCCGGTAAAGGAGATAGCCCAGGTAGCCCATAGGGCTGGGGCCTTGGTGGTAGTGGACGCCATCTCCGCCCTGGGGGTCTATCCCCTTCCCATGGATGCCTGGGAGCTGGATGTGGTGGTGGCTGGGAGTCAGAAGAGCCTAGCTCTGCCGCCGGGGCTCTCCTTTCTGGCCCTCTCCGAACGGGCCTGGGAAAGGGTAGAGACTTCGCGAAGTCCTCGCTATTACTTCGATCTTCGGCGGGAATGGAAGGCCTATCAAAAGGAGACCACAGCCTACACTCCGGCGGTCTCTCTCCTCCTCTCTCTCAGGGAATCTTTGCGCCTCGTGCGCGAGCTAGGGCTTCCGAGACTCTTTGCCCACTACGCCCTGGTCTCTCGGGCCTGCCGGGAGGGAGTTTCCGCCCTGGGGCTAGAGATCTTTCCCCAGGTGCCCTGTGAGGCCCTGACGGTAGTCAAACTCCCGGAAGGTTTGGACGGAGGGGCCCTTACGAAGCTCCTACGAAGGCGCTACGGGGTGGTGATGGCCGGGGGGCAGGGGAAACTCAAGGGTAAGGTGGTGCGCATCACTCACATGGGGTATCAGAGCCCGCTGGAGGTGGTTTTAGCCCTCTCGGCCCTCGAGCTAGGCCTTTCGGAGCTGGGTTGGCCGGTTAAAATGGGAGCCGGGGTGGCCCGAGCCCTGGAAATCATCAGAGATAAGGCCGAGGAGGTCTACGCATGAAAGTCCTCATCACCGATCCCCTTCTTCCCGAGGGTCTAGAGATCCTGAAAAAGGCCGGTTTAGAGGTGGAGGAAAGGCTGGGACTTTCGCCGGAGGAGCTCAAGGAGGCCTTACGGGAGGCCGACGGTATCATTATCCGCAGCGGCACCAAACTTACGGCCGAGGTCCTGGAAGGGGCCGAGAAGCTCAAGGTCATTGCCCGGGCAGGCACCGGGCTGGACAATGTGGATCTCGAGGCCGCCAGTCGCCGGGGTATTGTAGTCATGAACTGTCCCGGAGGTAATACCAACTCTGCGGCGGAGCATACCCTGGCCCTCATGCTGGCCTTGGCCCGCAATGTGCCTCAGGCCATGGCCTCTCTCAAGGCCGGGCGCTGGGAGCGCAAGAAGTTCCTTGGGCGGGAGCTCATGGGAAAGACCTTGGGCATCATAGGCTTGGGCCGGGTGGGCTCGGTGGTGGCGGAAAGGGCTCAGGGGTTCAAGATGAAGGTGGTGGGCTATGATCCTTATGTGACCCCGGAGAGGGCCTCGGAAATGGGTGTGGAACTGCTCTCGCTCGACGAGCTTTACGCCCGGGCGGATATCATTACCCTGCACGTTCCCTTGATGAAAGAGACTTACCATCTGCTGAATGCCGAAAGCTTCGCCAAGATGAAAGACGGGGTGCTCATCATCAACTGTGCTCGAGGAGGAGTGGTGGATGAGATGGCCCTTTACGAGGCCATGAAAAGCGGAAAGGTGGCTGGGGCGGCCCTGGATGTCTTCGAGAAAGAACCTCCGGATCCAGATCACCCCCTCTTTTCTCTGGAGAATTTCGTTTGCACCCCGCATCTCGGGGCCTCCACCTTTGAGGCCCAAAAGAATGTGGCTGTGGCTGCAGCTAGCCAGGTAGTGGACTTCCTGGTTCATGGGGTAGTACGCAACGCAGTGAATATGCCTTCGGTTTCGGCGGAGGCCATGAAGGTCTTGAGGCCCTATCTGGTGCTAGCCGAGAAGCTAGGAGCCTTACAGGCCCAGCTAGCTGAAGGCCCCATCACCGAGGTCTCCATCGTCTACCAAGGAGAGGTTTCCCGTCTGGATACCGCTCCCCTTACGCTGGCCCTCCTCAAGGGGCTCCTTTCCCGGGCCCTACGCGAAGATGTGAACTATGTAAACGCCTCCTATCGGGCTCGAGAGCGGGGCATCAAGGTCTTGGAATCCAAGACGGAAACGGCTGAGGACTTTTTGAATCTCATTGGGGTTACGGTCAAATTTAAAGGAGGAGAGCACTACGCCGCAGGGACCATCTTCGGGAAGATGGAGCCCCGGATCGTGCGCATCAACGATTTCCGGCTGGATGCCCTACCTGAGGGGCACATGCTTTATATCCACAATGACGATCGGCCTGGGGTGATCGGGCTTATCGGGGTCACCCTGGGGGAGGCCGGACTCAACATCTCGCGCATGCACGTGGGCCAGGAGCCGGAAAAACGGCGCAATGTCATTCTCCTTTCCGTGAATCAGGCTCCCTCGGAGGAGGTGCTTTCCGCCTTGCGAAATCTCCCCCATGTTCATTTGGTGAAGGCCCTGGAGTTGTAAAAACGAGCGCCCTTTGGAGAGCTGTTTTAAAAGTGTTATCCCATCGTGTGAAAGAAAAAGTAAAGTGAACGAACTGCCTTTAAGAGTGCCTTCATTTACTCCAAGCGACACAAAGATTTCTGTATAAATATCAAGAAATTTGAGGTTCTAGAGAAATGTCTATTCCTTGATGATCGCGGAAGGAGAAAGCCCCATGGCCCAACAGGAACTGTGGGAGAAGATCTGGGATTGGCTAAAAAGTATTCTCATCGCCCTGCTCCTGGCCCTTTTTGTGCGCACCTTCTTCGTGCAGGCCTACAAGATACCTTCGGGCTCCATGATCCCCACACTTCTGATAGGGGACCACATCCTGGTAAACAAACTGGTCTACGGGTTAAGGGTACCCTATTCAGGAAAACGCGTTCTCTATCACGGTCGGTCTCCCCGGAGGGGGGAGGTGGTGGTCTTCGTTTATCCCCGAAACCGGCATATGGATTTCATCAAGAGGGTTATAGGTCTGCCAGGTGATGTGGTGAGTATACTTTTTAGCCAATCCCAGATCTTCTCCCACAGTTCCTGTTGGGCCATGGGGCTTTCTCCTTCCGCGATCATCAAGGAATAGACATTTCT
>QOAM01000050.1 GCA_003978075.1 Thermodesulfatator sp.
TTTGGGATGTCCCTTCTCCAAGACCTCGATCACCGTGCGGCGGGGGAAGCCCTGGGGGTCGATCTCCGTGCGCCAGAGGGAGCGGAAGGGGAAGATGAGGGCCCCGAGCCCGGTGGTGTAAGCATAGGTCGTGAGATGGGAGGGGGTGAGCCAGAGCTCGATACGCCCCACGGGTAGAAATTCCCAGACCACCCGCAAGCGAAAATAACGCCCCGCAGCTAAAGCAGGTCTTGCGGTGAGGAAAAAGACCAAAAGGAAAAGGAGAGATCTCACCGGGGCCCCTGGGAGGAGGCAAACTTTTCCCGCAGGCGCCTTTCCACCCCCGGAGGCACCAACCCTTCTATGTTCCCCCCGAACCGAGCCGCCTCCTTAATGATGGTGGAGCTAATGAAGATCCAACGGAAGCCCGGCATAAGAAAGACGGTATCCACCTGGCGGCACAGACGACGGTTCATCAGGGCCAACTGAAATTCGTATTCGAAGTCTGAGACCGCTCTCAGGCCCCGCACGATGACCCGGGCCCCTCGGGCTCGACAGAACTCCACTAAGAGTCCGGAAAAGCTGGAAATCTCCAGCCGAGCCTGCTCCTCCTGCGGGAGTTCAACCACAGCTTCGCGAAGCATCTCCAGTCTTTCTTCCATGCTAAAAAGGGGCTTTTTAGCCGGATTTTCTCCTACAGCTACGATTAGGCGATCGAAGAGGCGTAAGGCCCGGCGGATGAGATCCAGATGTCCGTTGGTTACTGGATCAAAGGTGCCAGGGTAAACCGCTATCTTTTCCATTCCTTATCCCCTACGAACCCTTAAAAAATAAAGCCATGTGTCTCCATATCTTCGGATTTCCTCGATTTCCAATGCAGGCTTTTTTATCTTTACTTGGCTGGTCTTTCTTTCTTCTAACACGATCCTGGCCTCTAGGGCAAGGATCTCCAAGGGAAGGGCTGCCAAGGTCTCTTCTCCTAGGCCTTTCCCGTAAGGAGGGGTGAGGAAGACCAGGTGATAAGGCCCGGGAGGGACCTTTTTCAAGACCTCGGGGAGCCTTCCCTGCACCAGGTGCACCCGATCTTCCAAGCCTAGGGTCCGGGCGTTTTTTCGGATCGTCCTGGAGGCCTCTCGGGAAGCCTCTACAAAGACCACCTCCGAGGCCCCTCGGGAGAGGGCCTCAAAGCCCAAGGCCCCGCTTCCGGAAAAGAGGTCAAGCACCCGGGCCCCGCAAAGGCTTTCCCCCAGGATGTCGAAAAGGGCTTTGCGCACCCGCTCGGTCATGGGACGGGTGCCAGGACCGCGAGGGGTGCAAAGTCTTCGTCCCTTGAAGGCTCCCCCGGTAACCCTCAATCCCATTGCACCAGGCTCCGATAGAAGGTGAGCTTTACCGCTAGAGGATGCTCGCTTTTCCAAAAGTCGCGCGGAAGGCCTTGAAAGATTATTCGGCCTTTCTCAAGTACCAGGAGATGGTCTGCTAGGAGGATGAGCACCGGGTGATTTTCCGCCACGATCAGGGTCTTTCCTGAGGAAAGCAAGGCCTCAAAGAGCTTGAAAATCCCGGTGAGATCTGCCAAATGAAGGCCCATGGTGGGGAGGTCTAGGAGGATCAGTTCTGCCCCCTCCCCCGAAAGAAGTTCCCGGGCTAGACGCAGGCGGAGCTTCTCTCCCCCGGAAAGGGTCCTCAGAGGCTGGCCCAGGCGGAGATAACCCAATCCCAAGGTCTCGGCCTGGGAAAGGGGCCTTGTGATCCGGGCCACCCGGGAAAAGACTGAAAGGGCCTCGGTGAGGGTGAGGTCCAGGATCTCCGGTACGGTTAGCCCCCGATAAGTTACCGGAAGCACCTCCGGGCGCAGTCCTGTGCCTTGGCACTCCTCACAGGGCACCTCTGTGGAAAGCACCCCCGGGATCTCCAAGGTCTTTTCCCCCCGGCCTCCGCAGGCCGAACAGCGTCCCTCGCGGGAGAAGGGGCTGAAGTGCGCCGGGCGCAGGCCGAGCTCCCGGGCTCGGGGGGTAAGGGAAAGCAGCTTGCGCAACTCCTCAAAGACTCCCAAGTAGGTGGCCACCAGGGCCCGGGGCGGAGCGGAGATTTCCCCCTCTATTCCCAGGACTGCCCACCCCTCTTTCTGGGCCTCCTCTTGGATCCTCCAGAGAAGGCGGGTTTTTCCCGAGCCTGAGGGGCCACAGATTACGGAAAGAGCCTCCCGTGGAAGGCGCACCCCGGAGAGTTCTATGAACTTTCGGGATCGGCGCCGAGGGCGTTCCAAGATCCGGGCCCCGGAAAGGAAGGCCCCGGTGGGGAGTTCCGGCCGGCGGGAAAGTTCCTGCGGAGCGCCACAGAAAAGGAGCTTTCCCCCTTCCCGACCGGCTCCAGGGCCGAGCTCCACCACCAGGTCCGCGCTCCGAATAAAAAAAGGATCATGCTCCACGACCACCACCGTGTTTCCAGAAAGGACCAACTCTCGCAGAAGAATTAAGATCTTTTCTCGTTCTAGAGGCGAGAGTCCCAGCCCCGGTTCGTCCAGCACAAAAAGGGCTCCAGAGATCTCTAAGGAAAGAAGAGTAGCCAACTCCACCCGCTGGCGCTCTCCGGTGGAAAGCTGATGAAAGGGGGAAAGGAGAGCCAGATGTCCTAGATCCAGAAAGACCAGACGCTGGAGTAGTCGCAAAAGCCTGCGCCGAAAAGGGGCCCACAGGTCTTCTGGAGCCGGGAGCTCGAGGGCCTGGACCAGCTCTTCCAGCTCCCCCAACCGAGCAGAAAGGATCTGTCGCAGACTCCTTCCGGAAAGGTTTACCTCGAGAATCTCAGGCCTCAGGCGAAGCCCCTGACATTGGGGACAGACCCTTCCCTCTATTTCTCCCAACCCCTGGCAGAGCGCACAGGCCCCAGTCGGATGGTTGTAGGAAAAGACTCCCGGGGAAAGGAAGGGAAGGCTTTCCCCGCAGTAGGGACAGCGTTGGCCCAGGGTGAAACGATAAAGCGGCCCTTGCCGAACTTCCAGGATCACCGGTCCCCCGGAAAGCCTCTCGGCCAGGCGCAGGGCCTCGAGGTAGCGCAATCTTTCTCCCTTCTTTTTGAGGAGGCGATCTACCACCGCCTCCAGGCTCCGGATCTCCTCCGGGGGACTCTCCTCGGTGAGATCTAGCGCTGTTCCGTTTACTACAAAGCGGGAGAACCCTTCTCCCTGTAAGTAGGAGAGGGCCGCTAGCGAAGGGGGGTAGATGGGGGCCCGCACCACCAGCCGCGTTCCCTCAGGAAGTCTCTCATAAAGGGCTAGGGCCTCGGCAAGGCTCAGGGGTCTGACTAGATGTCCACATCCCGGACAGGGCCTTTCTCCGAATTTTGCGAGCAGACCTCGTAGGATCTCCAAAATGCCCGTGGCTGTGCCCAAGGTAACCCGCGGATTTTGGGGAGGAATCCGTTGGGGAAGGGCTACCGCCGGTGGGAGCCCCTCGGCCTCGCGCAGGGCCGCCGGAGGGGGTACCCTTATGGGCTCTCGGTGAGAAAGGGCCAAAAGATAACGGCGCTCTCCCTCCCGAGCCAGGGTATCGAAAGCCAGACTGGATTTCCCGGACCCCGAGGGCCCGGTAATCACGATCAAGGCCTTTTCTGGAAGTTCTAACTCCCTGATCTCAAGGTTATGGGTGGTTAGGCCTTCGAGCCGCACTTCCCGCCCCCCTTCGAAAAGAGGAAGACCTTGTATGGTGCTTGTCAAGTGGCGGGTTTCGGAGAACTTTAGTGCAGAGTCTTAGGGGGTTGAAGTAGGCTTTAGCGGAGGTAATCAACCGGCTGGGACCAAGGGAGAGGGCAGATGAAATATGAAACTTTCAGCTGGTGGTACAACCATATTAGTCCTTTGGGGCACATACCAAGTATTAGGAAAAGTACTGCGAGGGTCCCGGGAAGGCTGTCTGATTCACAAAAAAGACCTTCGCAAATTCGGGAGCGATTTTTCATGAAGCGGTGGAGGGGTCTCGTTCATTTTTCCGGGGAGTTAAAAGAGATTCCGGTCTTTAAGGCCCGTAGATAGTCTTCCCATTCCCAAGGGAGGAGATACTTCTTCTTTTGGTTGCACTCCTTGCAGGCTGGAACCAGATTCCACTTTTCCGAGACGCCGCCCTGGGCCAGGGGGATCCTGTGGTCCATGGTGAGCTCCTGAGGGGGAACTTTACGCCCGCAATAATAACAGACCCCACGGGCGCACTTCTTCCGCCACCAGCGCGTCTTCCGCAGCTTGCGGGCCTTTTCCCGTTCCTGACGGATTCGTTCCTCCACAGAGAGCCCCTCTCTCCTCTTGCCAGCTCGGGTCAGCGCCTTTAGTATAGCCGAGGATGAGACGGGAAACAATGGAAAAGGCCGGACTCGGAGAAGTCTACGAAAAACTGGAGGCCGGAGAGAGACTCTCCCGGGAAGACGGACTTAACCTTTTTAAGACCCGCGATCTCCTAGCTCTGGGAAGGCTAGCCCAGAAAGTACGCGTACGCCTTCACGGCCGGCGGGTCTATTATGTAATCAATCGCCACCTCAATTATACCAATGTCTGTGAAAACCGGTGCCGGTTCTGCGCCTACTGGCGAGCTCCCGGAGACCCGGAAGGCTATGTGCTCTCTCCGGAAGAGGCGGTGACCCGCCTCTCTCAGGGTCCTCCTCCCCGAGAGATTCACATTGTGGGAGGCCTCCATCCTGAACTCCCTTACCATTACTACCTCGAGCTCCTTTCCGCGGTCCACGAGGCCTTTCCACAGGCGGCCATCAAGGCCTTTACCTGCGTGGAGATTGATCACCTTTCCCGTATCTCTGGAAAGCCTGTGGAGGAGGTTCTGCGGGATCTGAAAGAGGCCGGTCTTTCCTGTCTCCCCGGAGGGGGAGCGGAGATCTTCTCCGAAAGGGTGCGCCGAAAGCTTTTTCCCCGGAAGATCTCCGCCGAACGCTGGCTAGAGATCGCCCGCACCGCTCACCACCTGGGCATCCCCACTAACGCCACCATGCTCTACGGGCATGTGGAAACCTTAGAGGAGAGGGTGGAACATCTGCTACGCCTCCGGTCCCTCCAGGACGAGACCCAGGGTTTCCTTTGTTTCGTGCCCCTGCCCTTTCTCCCGGAAAAGACCCCTCTGCGCGAGGAGATAAGACCCACCACCGGCTTCGAGGACCTGCGGGTGATGGCCGTGTCTCGACTCTTGCTCGACAATATTCCTCATCTCAAGGCCTACTGGGTTTTCCTGGGCGTGAAACTAGCGCAGTTGGCCCTCCATTTCGGGGCCGATGACCTCCACGGGACGGTGGTGGAGGAGAAGATCAGCGAGGCCTCTGGAGGCCGGGAGGCCGAGGCCCTTTCGCGGGAGGAGATCGAACGTTTGGTCCGGACCGCGGGTTTTGAACCCGTGGAACGAGACGCCTTTTACCGGGCAGTGGCTCCTGAAGGTGTGTAAGGCCCGACTCTTCGAAAAAACCTCTGAGATTTAAAATGGCCCCTCCGGGCTCTAACGACGCGGCTTCCCGGAAAATAGGTCTTCTGGGAGGGACCTTCGATCCCATCCACCTGGCCCACCTCAGGGTGGCGGAAGAGGTGCGGGAGGCCCTGGGGTTAGCGGAGGTC
The DNA here is from genome assembly GCA_003978075.1 of Thermodesulfatator sp. Taxonomy (GTDB): domain Bacteria; phylum Desulfobacterota; class Thermodesulfobacteria; order Thermodesulfobacteriales; family Thermodesulfobacteriaceae; genus Thermosulfurimonas_A. Next base: position 5,582 of record QOAM01000050.1, read on the forward strand.
TGGTTCATACCCGCCGGGGTGCCTCCTCACAAGCGCTCCGAGCCTCACCTCTCCTTCGAAGAGCGCTTTCACCTGGTGAAGCTAGCCCTAGAAGACCATCCGGCCTTCCGGGCCCTGGATCTCGAAGGCCGTCGCCCCGGCCCCTCCTATACCGTGGATACCCTAGAGGAACTCCACAGCCTTTATCCGGAGGAGGAGTTCTTTTTCATCCTGGGCGGGGACGCCTTTCAGGAAATCCAGACCTGGCGTGCCTGGCGGAGAATCCCGGAGTTGGCCCGATTGGTGGTGGTCTCCCGGGGGGACTTTTCTCTGGAAAAGGCCCAGGCCCTGGCTCAAGAGCTCTTCCCCACTCACCGTCTTTACTTCGTAAAAGTGACCCGGTTAGACATCTCCTCCACAGAGATCCGGTGCAGACGCAAGGCGGGGCTCTCCATCCGCTACTTAGTGCCTGAAGCCGTATTCCACCACATTGAGAAGGCCGGGCTTTACCTTTAAACTTTTTAACCCCATGCAGAAGTTCACCCCCATGTTTCGTCAATATCTGGAGATCAAGCGCCGTTATCCCGAGGCCATTCTCTTTTTCCGTCTAGGGGACTTTTACGAGATGTTTTTTGAGGATGCGGAGCAGGCGGCACAGGTACTGGGGATCGCCCTTACTTCTCGTGACGCCGGAGGAGGACGCCGGGTCCCCATGTGCGGGGTGCCGGTCTCTAATGCCGCCCCTTATTTGCGCAAACTAGTGGAGGCCGGCTACCGGGTGGCCATCTGTGAACAGGTGGAGGATCCCGGGGAGGCCAAAGGGCTGGTCCGTCGGGAGGTGGTGCGGGTGGTCACCCCGGGGCTTTTCCTGGACCCGGAGGCCCTCCCGGAAAAGGAGGCCTGCTATCTTGCGGCCATCTCTCCGGACCGGAGGCTGGGACTGGCCCTGCTGGATCTTTCCGCCGGAGACTTTCGGGTCACGGAACTTTCGGAAACAGAGGAACTCCTAAACGAGCTCTTCCGGATCGAGCCTCGGGAGATTCTTCTTCCCCCGAAAAACGAAGCCCTGCAGAAGCGCTTGGCAGAGGTCCTCCCCCGGACGGCTTTTACCGAGCTTCCCCGGGAGGAGTTCAGCCCGGAGCGGGCTCGAGGACTTCTAGCGGAACACTTTGGGGTGCATGATGCGGCTGGGTTGGGTCTTTCGGAGATGACCGCCGGGCTGGCGGCCCTGGCTGCAGTGCTGGGCTATCTCGCGGAGAACGAGCCCGGGGCCCTAGAGCGTTTGAGTCCACCCCGCCCCTATTTCCCCGGAAACTACCTGGTCCTGGACGAACCCACCAAACGCAACCTGGAGCTGGTGCGTAACCAGCTCGACGGTTCGGTGCGCCACAGCCTCCTCTGGGTCCTGGATCATACCCGCACCCCTATGGGAGGACGCACCCTGCGTTACTGGATCCTCTATCCCCTGAGGGATCCTGAGGCCATTCGGGAAAGGCAGGCCGGGGTCCGCTTCCTCCTGGAGGACGCTCCGAGACGGCGGCGCCTGCGGGAGGTCCTAACCCGCATAGGCGACCTGGAAAGGCTAGCCACCCGCTGTGCCCTGCGGCTGGCCGGCCCCCGGGATCTGGTGGCCCTCCGAGAGGCCCTGAAGCGTCTCCCGGAGGTCCGCGAGCTTCTTCCCCCAGAAGTCCCCAGGCGCCTGGGCTTTCTGGCGGCAAGCCTCTCCGAGTTTGAAGATCTGCGCCGGCGCCTGGAGACCACCTTGCTGGAGGAGGTGCCGGCTAGCCCTAAAGAAGGAGGGTTGATCCGTCCCGGGGTCCATCCGGAGCTCGACGAACTGCGCGACCTCAAGGAAAATGCCCTGCGCTATCTCTCGGAGATCGAGGCCCGGGAAAGGGCCCGCACCGGAATCCCCAACCTGCGGGTGGGGTTCAACCGGGTCTTCGGCTACTACATCGAGGTCACCAAGAGCCATCTCTCCCGAGTCCCCAAGGATTACCTTCGCAAACAGACCCTTACCAACGCCGAGCGTTTCATCACTCCGGAGCTCAAAGAATTCGAGGCCCGGGTCCTTTCCGCTGAAGAACGCATCCAGGCTCTGGAGTACGAGATCTTTCTCGAGCTGCGGGAGGAGGTGGCGGAAAAGGCGGAGGACCTGAGACAGACCGCTCGAGCCCTGGGGGAGATCGACGCCCTGGCGGCCCTGGCCGAGGTGGCGGAAAGAAATAGCTATGTCTGCCCGGAAATCACCGAATCCCCGGGGTTGGAAATCGTTGAAGGGCGCCATCCGGTGCTGGAAAAGGTCCTCCCTGCCGGGAATTTCGTCCCCAACACTGTGCGTCTGGATCCGGAAAGACATCGCCTTTTGATAATCACCGGGCCCAACATGGCTGGGAAATCCACGGTCCTGCGCCAGACGGCCCTCATCGTACTGATGGCCCACCTGGGAAGCTTCGTGCCGGCGAACTCTGCCCGTATAGGACTCTGTGACCGCATCTTTAGTCGCATCGGGGCCTCAGATGAGCTCTCCCGTGGGCGCTCTACCTTTATGGTGGAAATGGCTGAGTGCGCCAACATCTTGCGCAACGCCACGGAAAGAAGCCTGGTCATCCTGGACGAGATCGGCCGGGGTACCAGCACTTACGACGGGCTGGCCATCGCCTGGGCGGTGGCTGAACACCTACACCGCCGCAGAGCCCTTACCCTCCTGGCCACTCATTATCACGAGCTCACCCGGCTGGCTGAGGAGCTTCCCGGAGTTAAGAATTTCAATGTGGCGGTGAAGAGCTGGCGGGATCAGGTGATCTTCCTCTACCGACTGCAACCCGGCCCGGCTAGCCGTTCTTACGGGGTGGAGGTGGCGGCCCTGGCCGGTCTCCCGGAAGAGGTTGTGGCCCGGGCCCGGGAGATCCTTTCCGTCTTGGAAAGAGGAGCTTCGCAGATTCAGCCCCCCACCCGCGAAAGACCTCGGCAACTGCCCCTCTTCGACCCCTTTCTTCCCTTGAAAGAAAAGCTCCTCTCCTTAGACTTAGAAAACCTCACCCCCCGCGAGGCCCTCCTTCTTCTTTTTGAATTGCGGGATCTTTTAGAGAAGTCAGAGGTCTCTTAGGAAAAATAGGGGTTTGGGGTAAAGTCCCCAACGAAAGGGCCTTTCTCAGAAGTCTTCTTCTATTAAAATTTGGGTAACGCAAGGACCCTTGGGAAAAATACAAAATGAGCAAACCTCCCGGCGAGACGAGTAGGGGAGGGAAAAGTCTTCCCCGAACTTTCAGGATATTTCTTCTGCTCCTGGGGGCTACCCTGTTTCTGGGATCCCTTTTCCCCGCCTGGACTCTCACCCCTTCGCAAAGGGCCTTAAAGGAGGCCAAGCGGGAGCTGGCCCGGCTGGCGGCTTCTCCTCACCGACGGCGCTATCGGCGCTACTGGATCTGGGTCATCAATCGCTTTCGCAGGGTCTATCTGCGGTATCCCGAAAGCCCGGAGGCTCCCAAGGCCCTTATTTGGACCGCCAGGCTCTACCGCAACCTTTACGGTTACTCGCACCGTCGGGGAGATCTGGAAGAGGCCCTTCAACACTACCGCATGCTTTGGGAGCATTATCCTCGAAGCGCTCTGGCTGACGACGCCCTGGCAGAGGCCGCGGATCTTTCGCGGGATCTCCTGAAAAAGCCGGAGAAGGCCTCGAGTCTCCTTCAAATCCTTTGTCAACGCTACCCTCAGGGAGACCAAGCCTGGAAATACTGCGGCTCTCACGCGGTCCCTTCTCCGAAGAGGTCTCCCTCCTCTGTTGGGCCCTCTTCCTCTTCCGGGACGGCTCTGGTCAAAAACATCCGCCATTGGTCTGGAGAGGATTACAGCCGGGTGGTGGTGGATGTAAGCGCCCCGGTGCGTTTTCAGGACCACGCCTTAAAGGCCCAGGCCGGGCGTCCTCCACGGGTCTATGTGGACCTCACTCCGGCTCGCCTTTCTCCTTACCTCAAGCCGGAGATCCCCATCCGCGACGGGCTCCTCACCCGGGTGAGACTGGGACAGTATCGCCCAGCCACTGTTCGCGTGGTCCTGGA
>QOAM01000130.1 GCA_003978075.1 Thermodesulfatator sp.
TTCAGAACCTCGGCCCGGTCCACCTCCAGGAAGTCCCCGGCGTAAGCCGTGGGAGTATGAGGATCCGTAATAAGACGAAAACCGAAAAGTACATCCTCGGCGGTGAATTCCACCCCATCGTGCCACTTTACCCCCTTGCGGAGATAGAAGGTGATGGTGCGGCCGTCGGGGGAGACCTCGTAGCGTTCCGCCAGGTCCCCTACGAGGTTGAGATAAGGGTCATACTTCACCAGCCCGTTGAAGATGAGACTGGCTACCTCGTGACTGGCAGCGTCGGTGGCCAGCATAGGAATGAGGGTGCTGGCGTCCCCGATGGTCCCGATGACCAAAGCGTCCCCGTAATCCTGTGCTTGAAGAGATGGAAGACCGAAAAAAAGCAGAAAAACGAGGACTAAGGCTCTCACGAGATCAGGGGAAATTGATAAGAAAAATAAAGGTGTATTCCCTTTTCTTTTTCGTACCTGCGGAGAGGTCTGATAAGTTACCAAGAGCAGAAATTTTTCCCCGGGGAGCCAGCGGTCCAGGGCTTTTACGTGCTTGAGAAACTGGTCCACGTCCCTTTTCTTGAGCTGGGTCTTGGCCTCCCCGATGATGTATACCTTCTTTCCGTTGCGTCGGGCTACTCCGTAAATATTTACCTCCATCCAGCGTTCAGGGGTGATTTCCACATATTCGCGTCGGAGGGGCTCTTCCACCTGGAGGCCCTCTTTTTCGAGAAGCGGGGGAAGCCCTACAAAGGCCCGATCTTCTAGGATATATCCCACAGCATGGGCCAGGCCTCCCAGCTGCTCCCGGGTCTTTCGATGTTCTCCGGTGAGCTTTTCTACAGCTTGGGTGAGATTTTGGATGGCCCGCCAGATCTCCTTTTTCTCCTCCGCATCCTTTTTACGGAATTCCCTCCATTCCTCCAGATGTTTTTCTTGGGCCTCTTTCAAGGCTTCGAGCTCCCGCTGCATGCGCTCTTGGGATTCCTTGAGGGCTTCGAGCTCCCGTTGCATGCGCTCTTGGGCCTGAAGGATCTTTTCTACCAGCTCCTCCAACCGGCTCAGCCTCTGGTCAAAGCGACGGGCCTCTTCTATCTCGCCCACTAGGGCCTCAAAGATTTCCCGGTAGAGGGGATCCTCTACCTGCTTTATGAGGATTCTTAGGGCCGACATATCTCTTTTCCTCGGCGTGAGAGATTCCTGGGCCCATTTTACCCATGAAGAGGCCCCCGAGAAAGGCCTCCCAACTCCTTTTTGAGTTTCCGATAGCGAGCTCCGGCTATTTCACCCCTTGGCGGGAAGTTTAAGAAACCTTGCGGCCCCCCGGGATTTAGGGATAAAAGAAAAGGCATGGAAAAGGAAAACCTTATCGTGGTGGAGTCTCCTACCAAGGTGCGGACCATCAAAAAAGTGGTGGGACCGGAGTATGAAGTTTGCGCCTCTGTGGGGCATGTAAAGGATCTCCCTAAAAGCCGTCTGGGAGTGGATGTAGAGAACGGTTTTGAGCCGGAATACGAGATCATTCCAGGCAAAAAGAAGGTGATTTCCCAGATCAAAAGACTTGCGCGTAAGGCCCGGACCATCTATTTGGCCCCGGATCCAGACCGGGAGGGAGAAGCTATCGCCTGGCATATCGCCGAGGAATTACGTTCCCTTAAGAAGCCCCTGAAGCGTCTCCTCCTTTACGAACTTACACCTCGGGGCATTCGCGAGGCCTTAAAGAGGCCCGCAGAACTGGATCCTTTGAAGTACGAGGCCCAGCGAGCTCGGCGGGTGCTGGATCGGCTGGTGGGGTATCATCTTTCGCCCCTCCTCTGGGAGAAGGTCAAGCGGGGGCTTTCAGCCGGGCGGGTGCAATCCGTGGCCCTGAGACTCATCTGCGAACGAGAGGCCCAGATTCGGGCCTTCCATCCGGAGGAATACTGGACCATCGAGGCGGAATTCCTTCTCCCTTCAGGGGAGAGCCTAAAGGCCGTCCTGGAAACTAAAAAAGGACGCAAACTCCGGCCCCAAAAGGAATCCGAGGCCCAAGCCTTAGTCGAAGATCTCCGCCAGGTGCTAGCTGAGCAAAAGGCCCGGATCCAAGCGGTAAAGCGTCGGGAGGTGCGGCGCAAGCCCCCGGCCCCTTTCATCACCAGTACCCTCCAGCAGGAGGCCTTTCGGCGCTTTCGCTTCTCGGCCCAGAAGACTATGCGCCTCGCCCAAAGGCTTTACGAAGGGGTGGAGCTGCCCGGGGAGGGGCCGGTGGGACTCATTACCTATATGCGCACCGATTCCGTAAGACTGGCCCCGGAGGCCAAACAGGCCGCCCGCAAGCTTATCTCTCAGCTCTTTGGCCCGGATTTCGTTCCGGAAAGGCCTCCCCAGCATCGCACCCGGAGACCCTCTGCCCAAGAGGCCCATGAGGCCATTCGGCCTACCCGTTTTGATCTCCCTCCAGAGGCCCTGGCCCAAGTGCTTTCTCCAGATGAGCATCGGCTCTATGCCCTCATCTGGCGGCGTTTTCTGGCCTCACAGATGACCCCGGCCCTGTTTGAGGCCACCACCGCGGAGATCCAAGCCGGCCCCTACACCCTGGTGGCCCGAGGGCGACGACTGCTTCACGCCGGATTTCTCGCAGCTTATGAGGTGGAGGAGGAGGGGGCCCCTAGTTTGCCTCCCCTTGAGGAAGGCCTTGAGCTGGCCCTCAAGGATATCCTGCCCCAGCAACACTTTACGCGCCCGCCGGCCCGTTACACCGAGGCTACCCTCATCCGGACCCTGGAAGAAAAGGGGATTGGACGCCCTTCCACCTATGCCCAAATCGTTTCCACCATTCGGGAAAGGGGCTATGTGGAAAGCGTAGCCGGGAGCCTTCGCCCCACCGAACTCGGCCTTCTGGTAAACGAACTCCTGGTAAAATCCTTCGAGGATCTAATACGCCCGGAATTTACAGCCCAGATGGAGGCCTTTCTGGACGAAATTGCCGCCGGAAAGGCCGATCGTCGAGGAGTGTTGGAAAATTTTTACCATGAACTTATGCAGGCCCTCAAGCGGGCCGAAGCAGAGATGGCCTCTCTTAAGGCCGGAGTCCCGGTAAACCTTAAGTGTCCCGAGTGCGGAGAAGGCCTCCTTTTACGGGTGGGAAGGAGCGGGCCTTTTCTGGCCTGTGCCCGCTGGCCAGAATGCCGCTTTACCGCAGACTACGAACGCGACGAAGAGGGAAACTTCCGCCTCAAGGAACGGAAAGAATACGGGACCTGTCCGCAATGCGGGGGAGCGTTGGTGCTGCGTGGGGGACGTTTTGGAGAATTCCTGGCCTGTGCCAATTATCCAAAATGCCGTTATACCCGCTCTGTAGGTACCGGTGTGGCCTGTCCTCGGGAAGGTTGCGGGGGAGAGATCGTGAAGCGGCGGTCCCGGCGGGGAAAGACCTATTATGCCTGCTCCCGGGCTCCGGAATGCGATTTTGTGCTCTGGGACGAGCCGATACCCGAAAAGTGTCCGCTCTGCGGGGCCCCCTTTCTCCTCCTGAAGCGGGGGCGCCGGGGAGGGAAATATTGTCCCCATTGTAAAGAAAAGATCTCCACATGAAGGTGCCTTGTCCGGTCTGTGGAGAAGAGGCGGAGCTTGTGGGTCGGTGAGCCCAGGCCCGGGTGAGGTGTCTCACCTGCGGGAGGGAGTGGCCGGCTCGCCTGCTTCCTGAAGAGGTACTTGAAAAGGCCCGGGAGGCCCTGTGTGAGAAGCTCCTCGCTCCCTCTCTTTCTTCCTCGTCCAGGATTTAAATGCGGCCCACGGGTCCTTTTGGCCTTGACCCTTCCGGAGCTGCGCTTTCTTCAAAAGAAGCTGTCCCTGGCCCAGAAAGGCCAGCTCTTTCTCTCTCGGGTATTCTTTAACGAAAAAGGGGCCCTGTGCGGGCCGGCTTTAGGGGCCCCGCAAGCAGTCATGCTTCTGGAAAACCTGGTGGCTGCCGGAGGGAAACATTTCTGGGCCCTGGGATGGGCTGGAGCCCTCAACCCGGACCTGCCTCTGGGAAGCCTCTTTCTCCCGGAAAAGAGCTACTCCCTGGAAGGAACCTCCCGGCATTATCTTCCCCGAAGGAGGGTCTTCCAACCTGACCCCGAATTTTTCCTGGAAACCCAAGAGCTCTTAAAAAGCTATGGACTCAAGCCTCGTTGCGCAGGGGTGGTCTCTACCGATGCCCCTTATCGAGAAGATTACCTCTTTTGGGAGAGGTGGTCCCCCCGGGTTCAGGCGGTAGATATGGAGACCTCGGCCCTTTTGGCCGCGGCCGCAGCCCTGGGAGTGAAACTGGTGGTCTTGTTAATCATTTCCGACCGCATTGGGCCTTCCGGCCGCAAAAAGGCCCCTTCCTCCCTCCTTCAGCAGACCCGCCGCCAACTTTTTCCTGCGCTTTCTACTTTTTTGGAAAGGGGAGGCCCCGAAGGGCCTCCCTCCATAAGGACTTAAATGTCGAAGTAAAGATAAAACTCGTAAGGATGCGGACGCAGGCGCACCTGATCGGCCTCGTTTTCGCGCTTGTAACGGATCCAGGTCTCGATGAGATCCTCGGTAAAGACCCCTCCTTTCATGAGAAACTCGTGGTCCTCCTCCAGAGCCGCGAGGGCCTCTTCCAGACTGGCCGGGGTAGTGGGAATGTTCTTGAGTTCCTCCGGCGGGAGGCTGTAAATGTCCTTGTCCATGGGCTCACCGGGATCGATGCGGTTTTCGATCCCGTCGAGCGCCGCCATAAGTATGGCCGCAAAGGCCAGGTAGCCGTTGCAGGAGGGGTCCGGTGTACGGAACTCAAGCCGCTTGGCCTTGGGGCTGGGACTGTACATAGGGATACGAATGGCCGCAGAGCGATTCCGGCTGGAATAGCAGAGGTTTACCGGGGCCTCAAAGCCCGGGGTGAGCCGTTTGTAGGAATTGGTGGTGGGGTTGGTGAAGGCGCAGATGGCCCGACAGTGCTTGAGGATGCCTCCGATGGCGTAAAGGGCCGTTTCCGAGAGCCCGGCATAACGATCCCCGGCAAAGACATTAGTATCCCCCTTCCAGATGCTGAAATGGGTATGCATGCCGGAGCCGTTGTCGCCAAAGAGGGGCTTGGGCATAAAGGTTACCGTTTTGCCGTGTTTATAGGCCACATTCTTGAGGATGTATTTGAACCACATGAGGTTGTCCCCCATCTTGACCAAGGGGGCAAAGCGCATATCAATCTCCGCCTGGCCGGCGGTGGCCACCTCGTGGTGATGGCACTCCACCTGAATGCCCACCTTTTGGAGATAAAGGGTCATCTCCGTGCGGAGGTCTTGATGCTTGTCCGAAGGAGGCACCGGGAAGTAGCCCTCCTTGTGGCGGGGTTTGTAGCCCAGGTTGGGGTTTTCCTCGCGCCCGGAATTCCAGATCCCCTCGATAGAATCTACAAAGTAGAAGCTGTAGTGGGCTGCGGAGTCGTAACGGATGTCGTCGAAGATGAAAAATTCCGCCTCCGGGCCGAAATAGGCCGTATCCCCTATCCCGGTGCTCTTAAGATAAGCCTCGGCCTTTTGGGCCACATAGCGGGGATCCCGGCTATAAAACTCCCGCGTAATGGGATCTACCACGTTACAGATGAGGGAAAGGGTAGGGACCTCACAAAAGGGATCCATCACCGCAGTGGTGGGATCCGGAACTACGAGCATGTCGCTTTCGTGGATTTCCTGCCAACCGCGGATGGAGGAACCGTCGAACCCGAAGCCCGCTTCAAAGGATTCTTCGGTGAGCTCCTCTATGGGCACAGAGAAGTGTTGCCAGAGGCCGGGGAGGTCCAGAAACTTGAGATCTACTATTTTGGCTCCGTTTTTGCGCGCATACTCCAGAACATCCTTAGGTGTCATAACACAACCTCCTTTAGTTTTTTTTGGATTTTTCGGCGCAGCTCTTCGGCCTCCTGGGCCGAGAGTTTCTCCCCTCCACCGGTCTGAAGATAAAAGATAAAGGCGGCCATGTCTTCCTTTTCCGAGACTAAGGCCTTGCCGATCCCGAGGCCACTTTGGGTGATTATAGTGGCTATCTCGTAAAGAAGGAAGGGGGCCTCTGGGGTATAAATTTCCAGCAGCGTATAAAAGGCTGAGGTCTCTTGGTCTATCTTGATTTCCGAAGGGGGGCTCCATTTTATTTTAGATCTCGGTCGCCAGATACTTCCGGTCTTGCGGGCCAAAAGGGCCGCCAGATCTATCTCCTTCCGAGAGACCTTTAAAAAAAGGGCCTCCCAATCTCTTAAGTCGGCCTCTGGAAAGAGGGGTTCCACCAGGAACTCGTCCACAGCCAATCCCTGAGGCCAGGTGAAGGCTCGAACCCTTCGGAGGCGAAATCCTGCGGCAAGCAGGGTTCCGCAGAGGTCGGCCAACAGTCCGAAACGATCGCGACATATTACAAAAAGATGGCATCCCTCCCCCCGGGTGAGACTTTCCGCGAGCAACTCCTGGCCTGAGGCCAGAAAACGCTCCACTAGAAGGCAGAGGTGTTTCAGGGTCTTGAGGTCGTAGTGTTCTAACTGGGGAAGGGGGACACTTTTTACCAGCCAAGAGGGGAGCTCCCTCAGCAAGGCCTCCCTTTTGCGGGCTAAGTCTGTGGCCTCCTTGCGTAGCTGAAAGAGTTTGAGCACTTTCTGATAGAGCTCTTCCAGGAGTTCCGCCTTCCAGGAAGTGAGGGCCCGGGGACCGGTAGCCTGGGAATCGGCCAGAGTCAAGAGATAGAGGGAAGAAAGTCGACGAGGGGTTTTTACCTTTAGGGCCACATCCTCCGCTACCTTCTCTTCCCCTAGATCCCGGCGCAAGGCCGTGTCCACCAGGAGGAGGTGATGACGCACTAAGAAAACCACCTCTTCCAAGGCTTCTCCAGAGAGGCCAAAACGTCGGGCTATCTCCTGCACCTTTTGTGCCCCGGTCTCCGCATGCCTGGGCTCCCCCTTGGCGATGTCGTGGAGAAGGGCGGCGAAATAGAGCTCTCTGGGCGGATCCGAGAGATCCTTCCACAGATCTGGCCGTTCGGAGCGCAGTCGGTGAAGGGCCTCCACCGTGAGAAAAAGGTGCTCGTCCAGCGCGTAAAGGTGGTAGAGGTCGTATTGCACCTTCCCCTGAAGGGGGCGAAATTCCGGAAGGAGATGGTAGAGGATCCCTGTGGTGCGCATGGTTCGGAGCATGAGGAGACTCGCAGGCTCAGGGAGAAGGGAGACAAAGGCCTCCCGCAACTCCTCCAGGTCCTCGGGACGAAAAGAGCGTCCGCGGAGATATTTTTTGAGATATCGATCGAAGGGGAAACCTTCCCGGGCCTGCGTCTCGAAGATGCGTCGCAGAAAGGCCCCGGTGGGGATGGGAAACTCGAAACGGATTTTGCGAGAATCTTCGGGGAAAAAGAGGTCCTCCACGGTGTCCATGAGGTCTTCTGCCGTCTCTTTAATGGTGGAGAGGGCCCGGAAGAGGTCGGTCATGAAGGCCTCGGTGCCTTTGCGGTCAGGGGAATACCCCAGGCGCCGGGCCACTTCCGGTTGATATTCCATAAAAAGGCGATCTTCTTTGCGCTCACAGAAATGATGAAGGGTCTCTCGCACCCTTCGGAGGAAGCCTACCGCTTCGGAGATCCGCCTTTCCTCTTCCGGGGTGAGGAGCCCGGTACGCACGAAGTCTCCCAGCTCCTCCAGCCCGAAGACAATCCGCCCGGCCCAAAGGAGAAACTGGAAATCCCTCAGGCCCCCGGGGCCGTCCTTGAGGTGGGGCTCCAGGAAATACACCTCCTCTCCCAACCGAGCCAAACGGGCCTCCCGAAATTTTTTGAGGCGGAGGTAAAGCTCCTTGGCCCGACCGGAGATGAGTCTCTGGAAGCCGCGGGTTAGCTCGGCAAAGAGGCCCTCCGAACCATAAATAAGACGTGCGGAAAAGAGGGCAGTGAGAAAGGTAGGGTCCTCCAGGGCGAAGTTTAGGGCCTCTTCCGGAGTAAAGATGCGGTAGGTGACCTCGAAGCGATAGTCCCATAGGGGATAGATGAGGCGTTCCACGAATTCCGAGAGCTCCTTTTCCGAAAGCCCAGTGTGGAGAAAAAGGAGGTCTATATCCGAGCCCGCACAGAGGTACCCTTCTCCATAACCCCCCAGGGCCACTAAGGCCACCTGCTCTCGCGCACCTGGTCTCTCCCGGAAAAGGGGGTCCCAGAGGTCTTTAACAAATTTGTCGAAATAAAAACAGCGCTCGCGTTCTATAGATCCTTCCCCGAGACGCCCTGGCCCCATCACACTCTAAAGGGCCTCCCGTCCTCTTTCTCCAGTGCGGATACGGAGGGCCTCTTCAATGGGGTAAATAAAGATCTTACCGTCTCCGATCTTTCCGGTGCGGGCGCTTTTCAGGATGGCCTCCACCACCCGATCCACCATCTCTTCCGGGACCACGATCTCCAATTTCATCTTGGGCAAGAAGTCCACCACATACTCCGCTCCGCGGTAGATTTCCTGATGCCCCTTCTGGCGCCCAAAACCCTTAACCTCGGAGATAGTCATGCCCTGAATGCCGATCTCCGTAAGGGCCTCCTTCACCTCCTCCAACTTGAAGGGCTTGATAATAGCTTCAATCTTCTTCATGGCCACCTCCGGTTTTTTAGAGGATCAAATTTAGTGCCATCACAGACTCCCCGTAACCCCTTTTTTTCTAACAAGGCCTCCAAGGTCTCTCCCGAGAGGCTTCAGTAAAGAAGAGGGAGGTCTCTTTCAGAGAAAGAGTCCTCCGCATTTTGACGAAATTGTAAAGACTCTTCTTCTTTTGCGACAATTTTGAAATCTCGGGGAAGGGGTTTGATCTCCAGGAGGAGGCCTTCCAAATAGAGGCGGGAGGGATCTTCTGGCCGCAGGGAAAAGAGATAGAGGTTGGGGCGGATTTGATGCTGAAGGTAGGGGAGGCAGGCCCGCTTGAAGGTCTCGGCCCGGAGGAAGTTTTCCGGACGCAGGCCCTCTTCCGAGGGGGTTTTCTCCAAGAGTATCCAAGGTTCTATCTTTTCGCGAGGCACCCCTCCCAGAAGGCGTAGCTGAGAGGCAGAGCGTAGCTCCGAGGCCCCAGCCAGGCGCACGAAGACCTGCCCTTTTCCATCGAAGAGAAATTCCTTAAATGGGGCCTTGCGGCCAAAGACCGGATAAGGCAGGCGGTATTGGAGACTTATATCATAAATCTTGAGTCGTAAGTGCCGGGGAAGAGGCGTAAGAAGATGATCCTCTTGAGCCCTAGAAAGGAGGCTCTGCCAAAAGGCCTCCGATAGGGTCTCCCTTTCCCTCTCGCTTCGTCCCAGACGCAGGTGCATCTCTTCCAGTCGGCCCTGCAAGGTCCGACGGGAAAGACGCTTAAGATAGGCCCTGCGCCAGTAGCGAAAAGATTCCGGATTCTTGCGCAGATCCAAGGCCTCAAAGGCCAAATTAATCTCTAGGGCCTTCTCCCCCGATCCGGAAGAAAGATCAGGGTGATAGACCTGCTGCAAGGTGCGATAACAGGCCCTGACCAGGCGAAATAGCCCTTCTTCATCCAGCTCTTTTACGATGCGGGGAGAAAGTCCCAGAATCTCAAAAGGATTCCTGCGCATGTTTCTATTTTAAGCCTAAAGAGACTCTGGAGAAAGGTCCTTTACCTAGGGCTTCGCCTCCTAAGTTATACCCGAGACCCCTGACTTTTTCAGGGGGGCTTTCAGGAGAGATAGGGACGGAGGTCCGAAAGGCTGAAGGGCTTGAAGAGGACCGGGACCCCGGATCCGCAGGGCTCCGGTTCCACCAAAGGGGTATAGCCGGTGATGCAAATGACCTTAATATGGGGATAGTGTTTGAGGATCCAGTGGGCCAGCTCCGGCCCGCTCATATCTGGAAGGATGATGTCCACAATGGCCACCTTAATGGAAGAGGCCTCCCG
>QOAM01000065.1 GCA_003978075.1 Thermodesulfatator sp.
CAAAACCCTTCACCTGGGGATCCTCCAAGGTCTTCACCACCCCGTAGGAGAGGACTAGGGTCTCGATCTCCTTGAGGCCCAGGAGGGTGGTGGCCTCCCGGATGCGGCTTACTTTGCGCGAAAGTCCAAAATAGGCCGAGTTGACCAGCTTAAGGACCTGGGAAGCCAGGGCCGGATCCTTTTCGATAAAAGGGGCCAGCTCCACCGGGGTGGTCTCCGGTTGGGCAATGCGGTCCAAGATCTGGAGGACTACCTGGGGAAGAGGAGGGGGAGAAAAGTCCTTAAAGATCCTGGCGAAATCCCCGGTAAGAAGGGTGGCGTACTGGGTAATCTTTTTAAAGACCTTTAACATCTCTGCACTCCCCGGTTCACTACGCTAGGAAACCCTTGGGAGCCCTCCTTTCCTTTGCCCCTCAACCTTTTACCTAAGTTCACAATCTTCTATAATCTCTCTCAGAGATCTCGCTAGGATAATAACACAAAAAGAAGGGAGGTCTATTCGTGGGCCGACTTTTGTGGGAGATCGCCAAGCTGGGTCGTTGGCGTTTTTTCTATCAGGCCACCCGACGGGATGTGCGTAAACTTACGGCCTTCTATGTCCTTTTGGGGAGCTTTCTCAGTCTGAGCACCTTAGGACTGGCAGCCTATTTCCTCAACTGGCCCCTTATCTTTCCGGCCCTGGGGCCTACAGCCTTTCTCATCTTTTATTCCCCGGCCCGTTCCATGTCTTGGCCTCGCAACTGCTTTATGGGACACCTCTTGGCCTTGGCCTGCGGTATCGGGACATACCTCCTTCTCCTAGAGTACTGCCCGGAAGTCCTGGCCAACAAGGCTTTCACCCTTACCGAAATCCTCTTTGTCTGCGGGGCGGTGGCCCTTACCGGCCTCCTCCTGGTCCTCTTCCACCTCCAGCACCCTCCGGCGGCGGCCACAGCGATGCTGGCTACCGCCGGCTACTTTTCCTCTACCAAAACCATTCTGGGCTTCGTCCTGGCCCTGCTTTTGCTCCCGCTAGAAGGATATCTCTTTCACCGAGCCTCCGGGGTGATCTATCCCCTCTGGACCATTCCGGAAGAAAAGGAAGAGCCGCCTATTCGTACCAAATTAGGAGAGGTAGGCGAGGGGGCCCACCTCTCCGACCCTTATGCCCGCCTCGCCCACCGTCTAACCACGCGTAGAGATCTTTGAGCAAGCTCTACTTCATTTCCTCGTAATCGGCGTCGATCACCTCATCCCCGCCTTTCTTCTCCTCTGTAGTCCCGCTTCCTCCACTGGCGGAGCCCGCAGAGGTCCCACCAGCCTGGCTGCTGGCCTGCTTGTAAACCATCTCCGCCAGCCGATAGGAGACCCGGGTAAGCTCGTCCGAGGCCCGACGGATGGCCTCCACATCGGTGCCTTCCACCGCCTTGCGTAGCTCGGCAATCTTTTCCTCCACCTCTTTGCGCAGGTCCTCCGGCACCTTGTCCCCCAAGTCGCGCAAGGACTTCTCCGTAGAATATATAAGGCTGTCGGCCTGGTTGCGGGCCTCGGCCAGCTCCCGCCGCCGCCGGTCCTCCTCGGCGTGGGCCTCGGCCTCCTTGATCATGCGCTGGATCTCCTCCTCCGAGAGCCCGGAGGAAGGCTTGACCACAACGGACTGCTCCTTTCCAGTGCCCAGATCCTTGGCGGTCACATGGAGGATCCCGTCGGCGTCGATGTCAAAGGTGACCTCGATCTGGGGCACCCCCCGCGGGGCCGGGGGAATACCTACCAGCTCAAAGCGGGCGATGCTCTTGTTGTCCGCAGCCATGGGGCGCTCACCCTGCAACACGTGAATGGTCACCGAGGTCTGATTGTCCGCCGCGGTGGTGAAGATCTGGCTCTTACGGGTAGGAATAGTAGTGCCTCGAGGGATGATCACCGTAAAGACCCCTCCCAAGGTCTCGATACCCAGGGAAAGCGGGGTCACATCCAGAAGGAGCACATCCTTGACCTCTCCCTTGAGGACCCCGGCCTGGATGGCCGCCCCCATGGCCACCACCTCGTCCGGGTTCACCCCCTTAACCGGGTCCTTTCCGAAGATCTCCTTGACCTTCTGTTGCACACGGGGCATGCGGGTCATGCCCCCGACGAGGATGATCTCGTTGATGTCCTGCGGGGTGATCCCGGCGTCTTTCATGGCGATGCGGCAGGGCTCCTCCAGGCGCTGGATGAGGTCCTCCACCAGGGATTCCAGCTTGGCCCGGGTGAGCTTCATCACCAGGTGCTTGGGACCGGAGGCATCGGCGGTGATGAAGGGGAGATTGATCTCCGTTTCCGTCACCGTGGAAAGTTCGATCTTGGCCTTCTCCGCGGCCTCCTTCAGGCGCTGCAGGGCCATGCGGTCCTGGCGCAGGTCGATACCGTGCTCCTTCTTGAACTCTTCGGCGATGTAATCCACAATGCGCATGTCGAAGTCCTCGCCCCCGAGGAAGGTGTCCCCCGAGGTGGCCTTGACCTCGAAGACCCCTTCTCCGATCTCCAGGATGGAGATATCGAAGGTTCCGCCGCCCAGGTCGAAGACCGCCACCGTGCCTTCTTTCTTCTTGTCCAGCCCGTAGGCCAAGCAGGCTGCGGTGGGCTCGTTGATAATGCGCAGCACGTTGAGCCCGGCGATACGCCCGGCGTCCTTAGTGGCCTGACGCTGGGTGTCGTCGAAATAGGCCGGAACGGTAATCACCACATCCTTAACCGGCTGCCCTAGGTACTCTTCGAGGTCCTCCTTGATCTTGCGCAGGACCATGGCCGAGATTTCCGGCGGGCTGTAACGCTTGCCCCGAACCTCCACATGGGCATCTCCGTTCGGGGCCCTGACGATCTTGTAAGGCACCCGTTTGGCCCATTCCTGGACCACCGGATCGTCGAACTTGCGCCCCATCAGGCGCTTGATCCCGAAGATGGTGTTTTCCGCGTTGGTGATGGCCTGGCGCTTGGCCAGAAGCCCCACCAGGATCTCTCCGCTTTCCTGAAAGGCCACCACCGAAGGCGTGGTGCGCGTGCCTTCACGATTGGGAATGACCTCCGGCTCTCCTCCCTTGAGAAGGGCTGCACAGGAGTTGGTGGTGCCCAGATCAATGCCTATGATAGGACCTGTAGCCTTTTCTTTTTCCGCCATCCCTGCTTACCTCCTAAGATCCAGATTCAGGGGTAGGCGCCTCAGAGGGCGCTTCTTTTTCTTCCTCCTTTTTCACCGGCCGCTTGGCCACCGCCACCAATGCCGGCCGGATTACCCGATCGTGCAGCCGGTAACCCTTCTGATAGACCCGCACCACCGTGCCCTCGGGGTGTTCCTCGGTCTCCTCCAGATGAAGGGCCTCGTGGTGGTACGGATTAAAGTCCTCACCCAGGCTCACCTCAAACTGCTGGAGCCCGAACTTTTCCATGGCCTGGATTAGACCTTTAAGGGTAAGGGCCACCCCATCGATCAGGGCCTTTACATCTTGAGACCCTTCCGCCGCCTCCAGGGCCCGCTCCAGATTGTCGATAGAGGGAAGAAGCTCCCGAAAGACCTGCTCCAAAGCGTACTTAAAATATTCTTCCTTTTCCCGCTTTACGGCCTTTTTCAGGTTTTCCACCTCTGCGGCAAAACGCAGGGCCCTTTCCCGCCAAAGACGACACTCTTCCTGGAGTTGCTCCCATTCCCCTCGAGGAACCTCTACCTTCTCCTCCTTTTCCGCACCCTCTTCCTGAGGGGCCTTGGTTTCCTTCTCTTCGGGACCCTTTTCCACGGGAATCATAATCCTCCCTCGATCACTTTTTTGGGACCTTACAAGGGCTAAGGAGAAGTTAAGTTCAGGAGGAAAGCTTGTCCAGTCTTCGGGAAAGTTCTCGGGCCACAAACTCCACTAGAGGCACCAGACGGGCGTAGGCCATGCGCATGGGACCGATGACCGCCACTCCCCCCACCGGGGTCTCGCGCCAGGTATAGGAGGCCACCACCGCCCCGCACTGGCGGAAGGGACAGGGGGCCTGGGAATGACCGATGAGGACCTGGGGGGTGCGGGCCGTAAGGCAGCAATCGATAAGTTTTACCAGGAGGCGTTTTTCCTCAAAGGCCCTCAGGATCTCGCGCAGCCGCGCGAAATCCTGAAATTCCGGAAGGTCGAGTAAGCGGTTAAGTCCCTCGATCACTGGCTCCCCTTCTTCTTGGGAAAGGGTGCGAAAGATCTCCTCCAAGAGCTCTCTTTCGTTTTCTAGCTCGGAGGAAAGGATGCGCCGCAGCTCCTCTAGAGTGAGGCCGGGGAGACGCTGGTTGAGCACCTCGGCCAGACGTTCTATCTCTTGGGCAGAGACCTCCTCCGGAGCCTGAAAGAGGCGATGGATGACCAGCCCGGAGGCGCTCACCGCCACGGCCAGGACCACCCCCCGGGAGAGGGGCACGAAATCCAGCTTAACCAGCCTTTCGAATTCCAGCTTAGGGGTGGTCACCACCACCGGAAAACCCGAAAGACCGGAAAGGATGTGGGTGACCGAACGCAGGAGCTCCTCCCATCCTCCCGGAGGCTCCTCCGGTAAAGCGGTCTCAATGAGCTGGCGGGTCTCTTCGGGCAGGGGTTCGGGCTCCATGAGGTGCTCCACATAGTAACGGAAGCCCTCCTCCGTGGGCACACGTCCGGCAGAGGTGTGGGGCTGGGTGAGGAGTCCTAAGTCCTCGAGATCAGCCATAACGTTGCGGATGGTGGCGGAGGAGAGTGGCGGCCGAAAACGCTTGGCCACCGTGCGGGACCCTACCGGGGCCGCGGTCTCGATGTATTTTTCCGTCACCAAGGAAAGGACCTTCCGGTGTCTTTCGCTTAGTTCGTAAGCCTGCATTTGAGACTCTAGCCAAGCCCCGGAAGTTTTTTATATTATTAACACGGAGGTAAACCGGGGGCGAGCCCTGAGGGAGGTGGTATCCATGTCTCACACCCTGCGAACCTTTCTCCTTATGGCGGCCCTTACCGCCCTTTTTTTAATCGTAGGAGACCTCATCGGAGGCCGTAACGGGGCCACTTTTGCCCTGATGATGGCCCTTTTTATGAACTTCTTCGCCTACTGGTTTTCGGACAAGCTGGCCCTGGCCATGAGTCGGGCCCGTCCGCTGTCGGAAGGGGAAGACCCGGAGCTGCATGCCCTGGTGGCCCGTCTGGCCCGGCAGGCTGGCCTTCCCAAACCCCGGGTCTACCTGATCCCCACGGACACCCCTAACGCCTTTGCCACCGGACGCAACCCCTCCCATGCGGCAGTGGCGGTGACCGCCGGGATTCGACGCCTTCTCACCCAGGAGGAGCTGGCAGGGGTGTTGGCCCACGAGCTGGCCCACATCAAAAACCGCGACATCCTTATCTCTTCCATCGCCGCGGTGATTGCCGGGGCCATCTCTTACCTGGCCTACATGGGACAGTGGGCCCTCTTCTGGGGGGGCCTAGGCGGAGACGACGACCGTCAAGGGAACTTCTTGGCCCTGGTGGGGGCCCTTTTAGCCATCATCCTAGCTCCCATGGCCGCTACCCTCATTCAATTGGCCATCAGTCGGAGTCGCGAGTACCAGGCCGACGCTACCGGAGCCCGTATCTGTCGCTGTCCCTTGGCCTTGGCCAGCGCCCTGGAGAAACTGGAGGCCTGGAATCGTCGGCTCCCCATGCAGGTCAACCCGGCCCAGGCCCAGATGTTTATTGTCAATCCCCTTTCTGGGGATACTTTGATGCGCCTCTTTTCCACCCATCCCCCCATTGAGGAGCGCATTGCCCGGCTGCGAGAAATGGCCCGGAGGTTTTAATTGCGCAGACTTTACCTTTTCCTGCTTCCCTTCCTTTTGGTACTTACAGCCTGTGCGGTAGAGACCGGGCCTCCGGTGAGCCCGCAGGAGGTCTCTCAAGCCCAGACCGAGATCTGGGAGATCAAGCTGCGGGAATATCTACGATGTGAAGATCGGGTAGGCCGAATTTTGGTGCGGGTTTTACCGGTTACTGAGCACCGCGAGCCTCACCCCTGGTTTTTGGTGCAGATCATAGATCTTTCCCGTAATCCCCCGGAGATGGAGCGGGCCCTCTCCCGGATCTTTGCCCTGAGTCTTCCGGAGAAGGGCTACCTGGTAACCTTTGTTCATCCCGAGATCGAGGCCCAGGGCCTGAGGCCTGGAGCGGTGATTCAACGCTTGGAGACCCGTCGTCTCCGGCTGGGAAAGCCGGTGAAGCTCAGGCTCTGGAACGGGCCTCTCCTCACCCTCACCCCTCCGGTGGTATATACCGAGCCTGTAAACTTCCGGATCGTGGACAGTCCGGAGCCCAACGCCTGGGTCACCCCGGAAAACCGCATGTATGTCACCCTGGCCCTCTGCCGGGCTCTACCGGACGATAATGAACTGGCCGCGGTGGTAGGACATGAACTGGCCCATCTTAAGCGGGGGCATCTCCAAAAGCGCATGGCCCTCTTTACCCTGCGAGACCTCTTGGGGGTGGGGGTATACGCCTTGGGAGGGCAAACCGCCCGAGATATCTACCGTTTGGGGACCAACTTCGCTCTGCTCAAGTTTTCCCGGGATCAGGAGCGGGAGGCCGATTTCTACGGGCTCTGGTACATTTACCGGGCGGGGTTTGATCTGCAAAGGGCCTCACAGGTGTGGGTCCATCTGGCGGCGGTCCTTCCCCCGAGTGGCCCCTCCCTTCTTTCCACCCATCCCATCACTGCCGAACGCCTGGCCCGCATTCGCAAGATTGTAGCTGCCATCCGCTCGGGAAAGACCTTCGAGGAGCTCCGCAGGGGGAAATAAAATGCTCCCTGCGGAAGTGGTCTTTTTACGGAAGCTCCTGCGCTTCCTCCGTCCTTACTGGCCTCTCGTAGCCCTGGCCATCTTCTTTTCCTTGCTGGCCTCCCTCACTTCTGGGGGAATCGCCTGGATGGTCAAGCCGGTCATGGATCGCGTCTTTCTTTCCCACAATTACACCTATCTCCATCTCCTCCCCCCGGCCATCCTGATCTTTTTCACTCTCCGGGGGTTCTCCTCTCTTCTTCAGGCCTATTTCATGCGCAAGGCCTCGCTCTCCATGGTTAACGACCTGCGGGCCCTTCTTTTCCGCAAGCTGGTCCATCTGCCCCTTCTGCTCTTCGAAGAGGAAGGCAGTGGGCGCAACCTCTCCCGCGTCCTGAACGACACCCTGGTCCTGGAGCCGGTGTTAAGCACCGTTTTTCAGGTCTTTTTGCTCGAAGGTTTTAATGTGCTGGTGCTTACCGGGGTGGCCCTTTCCCGCAGCCTGGGGCTCACTCTTCTTTCTCTCGTGGTCCTTCCGGGGATCGCCTACGGGGGCCAGTATCTGGCCCGACGGGTGCGAAGACACCGGCGCCGGGCCCAGCAAACCATCGGAGAACTCACCCATCACCTCACGGAGACCTTCCAGGGCCTGCGGGAGATCAAGCTTTACGGACGCACCGAAGGGGTCTTGCAACTCTTCCGCCGAGAGATCGACCGCTACGCCGGGCTTCTCCTCAAGATCACCAAGTATCGGGAAAGCTCAAAGAGCCTGGTGGATGTCATGACCGGGGTGGGAGGGGCCCTCATCGTGGCTGCGGGAAGCTACCTCGTTGTTCAGGGGAAGATCACTCCTGGGACCTTTTTTTCCGTGCTTACCGCTATTCTCATGCTCTTTACCCCCATTCGGAAGCTGGCCCGCTCTTACACCGGACTTTCCGATGCCCGGGCCGCCTGGGAACGCCTGGAGGAGATCCTAGGGATGCCGGAGGAGACCGGGGGAGGCCGCCAGGCAGTCCCTTTAAAAAGGGGCCTCCGGCTAGAAAAGGCCTCTTTTCGCTACCCCGGGGCCGAGGATTGGGCCCTGCGGGAGATCGATCTGGAGATTCCGGCGGGCAAGGTCACCGCCCTGGTGGGGCCAAGCGGGGCGGGAAAATCCACCCTAGCGGCCCTTCTTCCCCGCTTTTTCGACCCCACCGAAGGGCGCATCCTCTGGGACGGGGTGGACCTGCGGGAATTTGAGCTCTCTTCTCTGCGAAGGCATATTGGGCTGGTCTCCCAGGAGATCGTGATCTTCAACGCCACGGTGGCGGAAAACATCGCCCTAGGTCACTCCGGGGCCTCTCTGGAAGAGATCCAAGAGGCCGCCCGCCTGGCCAACGCCCACGAGTTCATTGTGCGTCTTCCCCAGGGCTACGATACCCTCCTCGGCGAGGGCGGAGTCTCCCTTTCTGGAGGACAAAAACAGCGTCTGGCCATTGCCCGGGCCCTTTTACGCAACCCCAGCCTCCTCATCCTGGACGAAGCCACCAGCCACCTGGACCCCCTCTCCGAAAAACTGGTGCAGGAGGCCCTTTCGCGTCTCATGCAGGGCCGCACCACTCTGGTCATCGCCCATCGCCTTTCCACCGTGCGCCACGCCGATAAGATTGTGGTTCTCGAGAGAGGGCGCAAGGTGGCTGAAGGAGGCCACGAAGAATTGCTACGTTCCTGCGAGCTCTATCGGAGGCTCTACCGGCTTTTAGAGCCCTCCAGCGTCTCGTAACGCCAGGCTATCATGAGAAAGAGGGCCGCGGTCTCCGCCCTCAAGATATAAGGCCCCAAGGAAAGCGGAATGAACCCTTTTTCCTGGAGAAGAGCGGCCTCCTCCGGCGAAAAGCCCCCTTCAGGACCGGAAGCCAGGGCCATCTCTCGCACCTTCTCTCGAAAAAAGCCCCGTAGAAATTGGCCCCCGCCCTCGTAGGCAAACCCCCGGTGAGAAGCCGAGACCCTAAGTAATACCCGGGAAAGCTCCTCCGGGGGCCGGATTTCCGGGAGCCAGAGACGTCCGCTCTGCTTAAGGGCTTGTATAGCCCTCCGGTGAAGTCTTTCTCCGGTCCTTTCCGAAGGCCGCACCACTGCCCTGTGCGAAAGGAAGGGTAAGAGGCGGGTGACGCCCAGTTCGGTGGCCTTTTCCACTAGAAATTCCGTGCGCCCTCCTTTGAGAAGGGGAAGCAGGAGTTCCAAACGGAAGGGGGGATGAGGTTCGGTGCGCGCCAGCGTCTCTGGCAGCACCAGCACCTCCCGTCGGCTTACCCGGAGCACCCGGGCTACGAATTCCCGCCCCCGACCGTCGAGCAAGCGCACTTCTCCCGAGGAGATGCGCCGGACCTCTCGCAGGTGATGGGCCTCTTCGGGGTCGAGCTCCAGGACCTCCCCTTCCCGGATCTCCGGCGCGAAGAAGCGGGCCGGGCTCATACCCGCAGGTTGACCTTTTCTAAGGCGCTCTTAAGCCCGCGAAATCCTTTGGCCTCCGCCACCCCGGCCAAAATTCTTTCGGGATCCTTTACCCTTACCCCGGAAAGGAGACTCACCGGGAGGTCTCCAAAGACCTCAGGGGCCAAGGGAGTGCTAGGGCCGAGGAGGACCACTTCCCGAGCCCGGCGAACCTGCTCCAGGATGTCCTCCAAGGTGCGGTTGAGGATGGTCACCGAGGTCACGAAGA
>QOAM01000015.1 GCA_003978075.1 Thermodesulfatator sp.
TGGAACCCCAAGATGAAACCCTTCATCTTCGGGGAACGCAACGGCATCCACATCATCGATCTCCAGCAGACCTTAAAGTACTTTGATATCGCCTATGACTTTGTGAGGGATACTGTAGCCGAGGGAGGCAAGGTCCTCTTTGTGGGGACCAAACGTCAGGCTCAGGACACCATTCGCGAGGAGGCCACCCGCTGCGGTATGTACTATGTGGATCACCGTTGGCTCGGGGGCACACTCACCAACTTCCGCACCATCCGCAAGAGCGTGGACAAGCTTAAGCGGATCGAGCAGTGGATAGAAGACGGGACCATTGAACGCTTTCCCAAAAAGGAAAGACTAAAGCTCGAACGTCTGCGTCAGAAGTTGGAGCGCAACCTGGGAGGGATTAAGGACATGGAGGAACTGCCCCAAGTCCTCTACGTGGTGGACCCCCGCAAGGAAGAGATTGCAGTGCTCGAGGCCCGCAAGCTGGGCATCCCCGTGGTAGCCATCACCGACACTAACTGCGATCCAGACCTCATCGATTATATCATTCCGGGTAACGACGACGCCATACGGGCCATCCGGCTGCTCACCTCGCGCATCGCCGATGCGGTGCTGGAAGGGCTTGAGCTGTGGCGGGAGAAGGTGGCGGCAGAGACAGATAAAGAGGTTGAGGAAGAAGAGGTTCTTTCCGAAGAGGAGCGGGCCGAGGCCATCATCGAAGAGGTCCTGAAAGAAGAAGAACGCGAGGCCGAACTGGAGGAAGAGGCCCAAAAAATCGAACAGGAGGAGTAGGTCATGGCGGAAGTCACCATGGAGATGATCAAAGAGCTTCGGGCGCGGACCGCGGCCGGACTCATGGACTGCAAAAAGGCCCTGGAGGAGGCCGGTGGGGATATGGAAAAGGCCGTGGACATCCTGCGTAAGCGGGGCCTGGCCATCGCCGCCAAAAGGGCCGGGAAGACGGCCAGCGAGGGCCTGGTCTCTGCCTATATTCACGCCAACGGCAAGATCGGGGTCCTGGTGGAGGTCAACTGCGAGACGGACTTCGTAGCCCGCACCGACGAATTTCGGGAATTCGCCCACAATGTGGCGATGCAGATCGCAGCCACCAACCCTCTGGCTGTACGTCGGGAAGATATCCCTGAAGAGGTCCTGGAGCGGGAAAAAAGGCTCTACGAGGAACAGGCCCGGGAGAGCGGCAAGCCGGAAAACGTGATCGAAAAGATCGTTCGCGGAAAGCTCGAGAAGTTCTATCAGGAGACGGTGCTCCTCGAACAACCTTATATCAAGAATCCGGACCTTACCATCCAAGACCTCCTGAACGAGCTCGTAGCCAAGACTGGAGAAAAGATCGTCATTCGCCGCTTTGCCCGCTTCCAGGTGGGCGAAGAGTAATGCCCCGGTACCGCCGCGTTTTACTCAAGCTCTCGGGAGAAGCCCTAGGGGAGAAGGGAGAGGGTCTTTCCTTCTCCAGACTTTCAGCCTTGGCGGAGGAGCTTGTCCAGGTCCGCCAAGGAGGTACGGAGTTGGCCTTGGTAGTGGGCGGGGGGAATATCCTGCGAGGGGCCTCGGCCCGAGGCTTTGAGCGTATTCGCGCGGATTATATGGGAATGCTGGCCACTCTCATCAACGCCCTGGCCCTGGAAGAGGTCCTCAAACAGGCCGGGCTTGCGGCACGGGTGCTCTCGGCCCTCTCCGTGGAAGGAGTAGGAGAGCCCTTTCACCGGGAAAAAGCCTTAGCGTATCTCTCCCAGGGAGAAGTTCTTATTCTGGCCTGTGGCACCGGACATCCCCTTTTCACCACGGACACCGCCGCGGTCCTAAGGGCTCTAGAGCTCCAGGCCGAGGTGCTCCTCAAGGCCACCAAGGTGGATGGGGTTTACACGGAAGACCCCGTCCGAAACCCGCAAGCCCGCAAATATGATCGGCTTTCCTACGAGGAGGTCCTGAACCAAGGGCTTGCGGTGATGGACCTTACGGCCATCACCCTGGCCCGGGAACACCGCCTCCCGGTCCTGGTCTTCAATGTGTTAAAATCGGGAAACATAAAGCGGGCGGTGGAAGGAGAGGCGGTGGGCACGCTCATAGGGGGGTGAGATCATGAAGGAACTCCTGGACGACGGCCGAAGGCGCATGCAAAAGAGCCTGAAGACCTTTAAGGAGGAGCTGGCCCGGGTGCGCACCGGGCGGGCCTCGGTGAGCCTTTTGGAAAGCATTAAGGTGGATTATTACGGCACCAAGATGCCCATACCCCAGATGGCCACGGTCACCGTGCAGGAGGCCCGGCACATCCTGATCCAGCCCTGGGACGCCTCCACCATTAAGGCCATCGAGAGGGCCATCATGGAATCCGATCTCGGTCTGACCCCTACTACCGATGGCCAGACCATCCGGCTCACGGTACCCCCTCTCACCGAAGAACGCCGCAAAGACCTGGTAAAGCTGGTGCGCAAGATGGCGGAGGAGGCCCGGATTGCCATCCGCAACATCCGCCGTGAACTCATGGATGAGCTCAAGAAGAGAAAAAAGGGGGGCGAGATCTCCGAAGATGATTTTCACCGTTATCAGAATCAGGTGCAGAAGCTCACCGACGAATTCATAGAGAAGATCCAGGAGGTCCTGGAGGAAAAGGAAAAGGAAATACTCACGGTTTAGTGTGGTGTCGGAACTTGATCCTGAAAGACTCCCCCGCCATGTGGCCATTATTATGGACGGGAACGGTCGCTGGGCCCGGCGGCGGGGGTTGCCGCGTTTTTTCGGGCACCGCGAAGGGGTCAAGACCGCCAAACGCATCATCACCAAGGCCTGTGAAATCCCTATACCGGTTCTGACCCTCTACGCCTTCTCCCGGGAAAATTGGGAGCGCCCGCCGGAGGAGGTCGCCGTCCTCATGGATCTCCTGCGGGCCTACCTGCAGGAGGAACTCCCCACCATGCTGGAACGGGGCATCCGCTTCCGGGTGATCGGGGAGAGAGCGCGTTTTCCACGGGATATCCAAGAGTGGATCGAACGCTGCGAGAGGGAGACCGCCGGAGGAAAGCGCATGACCCTGGTGCTGGCCCTGAGTTACGGATCTCGGGCGGAGATCGCCCGGGCAGCCCGGCGGCTCGCCGAAGAGGTCTCCGCGGGACGCCTTCGCCCGGAAGAGATCACTCCAGAAGTCTTTTCCCGCTATCTCTACACCGCCGATCTCCCGGATCCCGACCTCCTCATCCGCACCAGCGGAGAACAGCGCCTCTCCAACTTTCTCCTTTACCAGTGCGCTTACACCGAGTTCTACTTCACCCCGGTCCTCTGGCCGGACTTTACCGAAGAGGAATTCCTGAAGGCCCTCAAGGATTATCAACGGCGGGAGAGGCGCTTCGGGAAAGTAAGCGATGTCTAAGATGGCCTTAAGGATCCTCACCGCCTTGATCCTCCTGCCCCCGCTCCTCTGGCTGGTACTGCGGGGCCCTCGAGTTCTTCTCTTTCTGGTGGCCCTCCTCTGCGCCGGACACGCCTTTCGCGAATGGTGGGAGATGACCGGCTTCCCTCGCGGGCTCTTTCTCCTCTCCACCCTGGGACTTGGGGCAGCCTTTTTCCTGGCAGAAAAGACCCTCGCCGGGGGGCTGTGGGCCCTTCTTCTCGCCCCCACCCTTTACTTCCTCCTGCACTTCGAACGGGAGACCTTCCTGTCCGTCTTCGGAAGGGCCCTCTCCGGCCTTTTTTTGATCTTCCTAGGTTTTTACGGAGTGGTAAGGGTCTTTGACTTCGGAAGGCTGGATCTCCTTTACTTTTTAACGGTAATTTTTGCCGCAGACACCGGGGCCTATTTTGGGGGGCGGCTCTGGGGAAAACGCCCTTTCTTTCCTTCGGTGAGCCCTCGCAAGACCCTAGAGGGCTATTTTTCCGGGATCCTCGCCGGAACCCTCGCGGGATGGGCTGTTGGGGTAAAGACCGGCTGTTTTCCCCGGACCGAGGCCTTGGGGCTCTCACTAGCTCTTTCGGTGCTCGCTCCTGCCGGGGACCTGCTGGAATCCATGGTCAAGAGGTCGTGCGGAGTCAAGGACTCCGGGAGGCTTCTTCCGGGCCACGGGGGGCTTCTCGACCGGGTGGACGCCTTGATCTTTCTGGCCCCAGCCTTTTGGGCCTATTTGGAGTTGCGGGGGGGCGGATGGTAAAGCAGTTAGTCATTTTAGGCTCCACAGGCTCGATAGGCCGCCAGACCCTGGAGGTGGTCTCCCTCTTCCCCGAGCGCTTCAAGATCCTGGCCCTCACCGCCTGGCGCAACTGGCGTCTCCTGGCGGAGCAGGCCCGTCTCTTCCGCCCCCGGATGGTCTGGATCGGGGAGGCTTCCTTAAGCGAAGCCCTGAGAGAGGCCCTGCCTCCCCAGACCGAGGTGCTTTCCGGAGAGCAGGCCCTCTGCGAGCTTGCGGCTCATCCGGAGGTCGATCTAGTGCTCTCCGCCCTGGTGGGGGCTGCGGGTCTGGCCCCCACGCTTTCTGCCCTCTCCGCGGGAAAAACCGTGGCTCTGGCCAACAAAGAGGTGCTGGTGGCCGGCGGGGAGCTGGTGCTCCAGCTCCTGCGTCGCCGTCGAGTCCGGCTCCTTCCGGTGGACAGCGAACATGCGGCCATCTTTCAGGCCCTCAAAGGGCACCGGCGTCGAGACCTCTCCCGCCTCATCCTCACCGCCTCTGGAGGGCCCTTCCGCCAGACCCCGGTAGAGAGATTCCCGGAGATCACCCCGCAGGAGGCCCTCAGGCATCCCCGCTGGCGCATGGGGGCCAAGATCACCGTAGACTCCGCCACCCTAATGAACAAGGGCCTGGAGGTCATTGAGGCCCATTACCTCTTCCAGGTGCCCTACAAAAAAATAGAAGTGGTCGTTCACCCGGAAAGCATCGTTCATTCCCTGGTAGAGTTTCGGGACGGAAGCCTTCTGGCCCAATTGAGTCTTCCGGACATGCGTCTACCCATCGCTTACGCCCTCTCCTATCCCGAAAGGCTACCCCTCCCCTATCCTCGGCTAGACCTTTCGGCCTTGGGAAGCCTCCATTTCGAGCCCCCAGATCTTGAGCGCTTTCCCTGCCTGCGTCTGGCCTACGAGGCCGGCGAGCGAGGGGGCTTCTGGCCCGCGGCCCTCAACGCAGCCAACGAGGTGGCGGTGGAGGCCTTCCTTTCCGGAAAGCTCCGCTTTTCGGAGATCCCCCTCCTTATCGAGGAGACCCTCTCCCGGCTTTCCTTTTCCGGCAAACCCGGTAGTTTAGAGGAGATAATCGAGGCGGACCGGCAGGCCCGCAAGGCGGCCTGGAACTGGCTTAAGGAGAGGGGATGCTGACCATAGCCGCGGCCCTTTTTGTGCTCTCGCTCCTCATTATCTTTCACGAGTGGGGACATTTCCTGGTGGCCCGGCTTTGCGGGGTGCAGGTCCACCGTTTTTCCGTGGGCTTCGGGCCCGTCCTCCTGTGTCGCCGGTTGGGGGAGACGGAGTTCTGTCTCTCAACCATCCCCCTAGGGGGATACGTAAAACTTTTGGGCGAGAACCCCGAGGAACCCCTTCTACCGGAGGAAAGACCCCGGGCCTTTTCGGAAAAGCCCCTTTGGCAACGGACCTTGATCGTTGCGGCTGGTCCCCTCTCCAACTTCCTCCTGGCCTGGCTGATCTTCGTTGTCTTCTTCGGCCTCAAAGGGAAGCCCCATGTCCTTCCCGAGGTGGGACAGGTGATCTCCGGGTCTCCGGCTGAGGCTGCAGGACTGCGTCCCGGAGACCTCATCCTGGCGGTAAACGGGCGGCGGGTGCGCACGTGGGAGGAACTCACGGAGCGGGTGAGGAGAGAGGGCTTGCGTCCCTTGATTCTGGAGGTGCGCCGGGGGAAAAGGACTTTTAAGCTCCGGGTGGTGGCCCAGGTGCGGGAAGTGCACGACCTCTTCGGCGAAAGGAAACGCGTCCCGGTGATCGGAATTGTGGCCTCCGGTCGAGTAGCTACGGAAAGACTTTCCCCCTTCCGGGCCTTGTGGGAGGCTTGGGTCCGGGTGGCGGAACTCACCCGTCTTACGGTGGTGGCTATCGTAAAGCTCCTGGAAAGGGCCTTACCTCTCTCCTCCTTGGGAGGCCCCCTTCTCATCGCCCAGATGGCCGGAGAGCAGGCCCGCCAGGGTTTTCTGGCCCTGCTCCTCTTTTCCGGAATTCTCTCTGTGAACCTAGCGGTCATCAACCTTCTTCCGGTGCCCATGCTGGACGGGGGGCATCTGGTCTTTTACGGGGTGGAAGCCCTCCGGGGGCGACCCCTTTCCCCCCGGACCCAGGAGCGTATCCAGAAGGTGGGGCTAGCCCTACTTATCGCCCTGATGGTGCTGGTGTTTTACAACGACCTGGTGCGGCTCTTTCCCCGATGGAGGCCCGGGCACCCTTGATCCTGGCCCTGGAGACTTCAGGAGAGACCGGAGGAGTGGCCCTTTATCGGGGAAGGCTTCTCGCCGAGGTCACCCTCTCCGGGGCCCTTACTTACTCCCGCCGGCTCCTTCCGGCCCTGGATTTTCTTTTGGCCCAGCTGGGGCTCGATCTTTCCGCGGTGGAGGCCCTGGCCGTAGCCATAGGCCCCGGAAGTTTCACCGGGCTGCGCATAGGTCTGGCCACGGTCAAGGCCCTGGCCCTGATCCTGAAAAGGCCGGTGGTGGGGGTGGAGACCCTGGCGGCGCTCGCGGCCCAGGTCCCGGAAAGTCCTCTTCCGGTCTGTGCGGTGCTCGATGCCCGTCGGGGGGAACTTTACGCGGCCCTTTACCGCATGGTAAACGGCTATCCGGAAGTCTTAAGGCGCCCGCGCATCCTTTCTCCGGAAAGGCTCTGTGCGGAGATCTCCGGGCCCGCCCTTTTTGTGGGAGAGGGCCTGCGGGTCTTCGGGGAGGAATTGCGCCGAAGGCTCGGAGAACGCTTTCGCCAGGCCCCGGGGCACCTGCGGGAGGGACGGGCCGCGGCCGTGGCCTATCTGGCTGAACACCGTCTCCTTTCTGGAGAGGTGGACGATCCCGCAACCCTCACCCCCTTTTATCTCCGTCCCAGTGAGGCTGAACGCAGCCGGGGGCTAGGCCGTGTTTAGGTTCCTCCTGCGTCGTCTGGTTTCCCTCATCGTGACCTTTCTGGGGATCACCATCCTTAGTTTTTCCGTGATCCATTTGGCCCCAGGAAGCCCGGTAAGCCCCATGGCAGAGTTCAACCCCAAGTTCACCCCGGAGATGCGGGAAAGGCTGCGGCGAGAATTCGGCCTGGACCAACCCCTTTACGTGCAGTACCTGCGGTGGCTCAAGGGAGTGCTCACCCTAGACCTGGGTCGCTCCTTCGCCCCGGATCGCCGGCCGGTCTGGGAGAAGATTAAAGAAAGACTCCCGGTGACCATCCTTATTAACGTGCTGGCCATGGGGCTGATCCTGGCGGTAGGGATTCCTCTGGGGGTGGCCTCGGCGGTGCGGGCGGGCTCGCTCTTCGACCGCTCCATGACCGTCTTGGTCTTCATCGGCTATGCCATGCCTGGCTTCTGGCTGGCCCTCCTCCTCATGCTCCTTTTCGGGATCAAGCTGGGGTGGCTACCCATCTCTGGGGTTCATAGCCTCATGGGCTATGTCTCCCTGAGCCCCTGGCAAAAGGTCCTGGACTGGGCCAAACATCTGCTTCTTCCGGTCTTCGTGGCCGCCTTCGGGGGGCTGGCAGGGATCTCCCGCTACATGCGCTACAGCATGCTCGAGGCCCTCTCCCAGGACTACATCCTTACCGCCCGGGCCAAAGGTCTTCCGGAGAGGAAGGTGGTCTATCGCCACGCCCTGCGCAACGCCCTCCTTCCCATCATCACCATCCTGGGGCTTTCGGTGCCGGGGCTCGTGGGGGGAAGTGTGATCTTCGAGTCCATCTTCGGCATTCCCGGAGTGGGACAGCTCATGTGGCAGGCAGTCATGGCCCGAGACTATCCGGTGATCATGGGCAATCTGGTAATCGTCTCCGTGCTCACCCTGCTGGGGAACCTCCTGGCCGACCTGGGCTACGCCCTGGCCGACCCCCGCATAAGACTCGAGGGGAGGGCCTAAGCGGTGGAGACCCTGCGGCTCCTCTGGCGCCATCCCTGGGGGAGGTTTTCGCTGCTGGCGGTGGCGGCCCTGGTGCTGGTGGCCCTTCTCGCCCCCTACCTCGCCCCCTACGATCCCCTGGCCATCGATGTGCACCACGTACTCGAGCCCCCCTCCAGGGTCCACCCCTTGGGCACAGACCTCCTTGGCCGGGACGTCCTTTCACGAATTATCTACGGGACCAGGATCTCGCTCGAGGTGGGGGTGGTGGCTGTGGGTTTGTCTCTGGCGGTGGGGACGGTCTTGGGGGCGCTGGCCGGCTATTACGGGAGCTGGATAGACGGCCTCATCTCCCGTTTTATCGACATTATGCTCTGCTTCCCCACCATCTTTCTCATCCTGGCGGTCATCGCCTATCTCGAACCTTCCATCCTAAATATCATGATCGTCATCGGTCTTACGGGCTGGATGGGGGTAGCCCGGCTGGTGCGGGCGGAATTCCTGAGTCTCAGGGAGCGGGAGTTCGTGCTTGCCGCCCGGGTCTCCGGGGCCTCGGACCTGCGGATCATCTTCTCCCACCTCCTTCCCAACGCCCTGCCTCCCATCCTGGTGGCCGCCACCTTGGGGGTAGGCAACGCCATCCTCATCGAGTCCGCTCTTTCCTTTTTGGGACTCGGGGTCCAACCTCCGACACCTTCTTGGGGCAACATGCTCACCGAGGGCAAGAGCTGTCTGGAGGTGGCCTGGTGGCTCTCAGTCTTTCCGGGGCTGGCCATCCTCTTTACGGTGATCGTCTTCAATCTCCTGGGAGAAAGCCTTCAAGAGGTTACCAACCCCCGCCTTCAAGCCCGATCCCAACCCTAAAAGTTTGTGATATGGAGCCTAACAGCAGTAAAGATATAAAGCTCTACGGACTAGATCTTCAGGGACGGCCCTTGAAGAAAGAGAGGGAGGGGATTAAAAACTCCTCTAAAAAAGGAGAAACGGCCCATGAGGAGGCTTTCGCCGGAAGAGGCTTTAGAATATCTTAAACGCGGTATCGTGGATTTGGTGGAGGAAGAAGAGCTTCTTTCCAAGCTGCGCCGGGCGGCGGAAACCGGACGCCCCTTAAGGGTGAAGGCCGGGTTTGATCCCACAGCCCCCGACCTCCATTTGGGGCATACGGTTCTCCTGCGTAAGATGCGCCATTTTCAGGACCTGGGAC
>QOAM01000110.1 GCA_003978075.1 Thermodesulfatator sp.
GGCCTGCAGCACCCCCCAAAAAAGCCTCACCAGGGAACGGGCCTTTCCCCAGAGACCCCGTCCTAGGAAACCCTCCCCGGAGATGGTGGCCACCGGGAAAGGCACCCCAGCCAGGGCCAGGGCCTCCACCCGGCGGCCGCAGCCCAGAAGCAACACCGCCCTTCCCCGAGCCGCTAGGGCCTCGGCCAGGGCCAGGGCCGGAAAGAGATGTCCCCCCGTACCTCCTCCGGCAATGACCCAGCGCATCAGTGATAGACCTCCGGAAAATCCCCTTCCGCCAAGACCTGCGGGGCGTAGGTCAACACCAGTTCGCGAAAGACCTCCCCCCGCTCCTCGTAGCTTTCAAACTGATCGAAACTGGCCGCCGCCGGGGAAAGGAGGACCGTGTCTCCAGGACGGGCCTCATTCAGGGCCAGGGCCAAGGCCTCGGCCAGCCCCTCCGCCAGCCGCGTCTCCGTGGCCCCGGAAAGCTCTTCAGCCATGAGTCCACGAGAGGCCCCCATCAGGATGAGAAGCCGCACCTTGCGCTGGATGAGCTCGTAGAGCGGGCGATAGGAGGCCCCCTTGTGGAGCCCCCCCAGGATGAGCACGATAGGAGCGGAGAGGCTCTCCAGGGCCGTCCGGGTGGCTTCCACGTTGGTGGCCTTCGAGTCGTTCACGAAATAGACCCCACCGAAGGAGCCCACAAATTCCAGGCGATGCGGAAACCCCACAAAAGAATGCACGGCCTGCCTTACGGCCTCCGGCGAGGCCCCCACCCAGCGGGCCAGGGCCGCCGCCACGGCAAAGTTCAGGCGGTTGTGGTATCCCAGGAGACGAAAACCGGTAAAGGAGTAGGTTTCCTCCTCTCCAAAGAGCCTGAGCCGGAAATCCCTTTGGCTTACCTCTACCGGTATCCCGGGAAAATCTCCGAAAAAAAGGAGGCTCCCCCGGAAGTCCGGGGACTCCCGGAGGAGCAACTCTCCCCCGGCCCCGGAAAGGCCGGGATGCGGCAGAAGACCCACACCCTCCTCGGGGAGATTCTCCAGGATCCGGGTCTTGGCACGCGCATAGGCCAGCAGGTCTCCGTAACGCTCCAGGTGGTCCGGGGCCAGATTCAGGATGGCCGCGGCCTGCGGGCTGAAGGTCTCCACGGTCTCCAGCTGGAAACTCGAGACCTCCAGCACCAGCCGCTCCGCCGGCTCCCCGGAGAGCACATATTCGGAAAGGGGGATGCCGTAGTTGCCCCCCACAAAGACCCGAAAGCCCGAAAGGCGCAGGATGTCCGCCACCATGGCCGTGGTGGTGGTCTTGCCGTTGGTCCCGGTCACCGCCACCAGGGGCCCCTTGCGCTGCAGGGCCCGGAAGGCCAGCTCCAGTTCGCCCACCACCGGGATACCTTTCAGGCGAGCCGGTTCATAAACCGCAGGTGGCACCCCGGGACTTACCACCACCAGGTCCGCGGAAAGCAGGGTCTCCCGGCGGTGCCCTCCGGTCTCAAAGCGCACCCCGCGTTCAAGAAGGGCGTAATAATCTCCCGGGGGAAGCTCCTCGGCATCCCGCATCTCTGAGACCACCACCTCCGCCCCCCGGACCGCCGCCAGCCGGGCCGCCGCCCTGCCGGAACGCCCGAAACCGAGGATGACCACTCGAGCCCCCTGAAGTTTCACGGCCTCACCTCAACTTCAGGGTGGAAAGGGCCAGGATCCCACAGATCACGGAAAGGATCCAGAACCTTACCACCACCTTGTTTTCCGGCCAGCCGCAAAGCTCAAAATGGTGATGAAGCGGAGCCATGCGGAGGATACGGCGGCCCCCGGTAAGCCGGAAGTAGCCCACCTGCAAGATGACCGAAAGGGCCTCAGCCACGAAGATCCCCCCAGCCAAAACCAGGAGAGCCTCCTGCTTGACCATCACCGCCACCGCTCCCACTGCAGCCCCCAGTCCCAGAGAGCCCACATCGCCCATGAAGACCTCCGCCGGATGGGCGTTGTACCAGAGGAAGCCCATGCCGGCCCCCACCAGGGCCCCGCAGAAGACCGCCAGCTCCCCGGCTCCAGGCACATAGGGGATTCGCAAGTAGTGGGCGAACTGTATATGTCCAGCCAGATAGGCCAGAAGGCCGTAAACCCCGGAGACCACCATGAAGGGCACGATAGCCAGCCCATCCAGCCCGTCGGTGAGATTCATGGCGTTGGAGGCCCCCACCACCACCAGATAAATGAAGGGGAAATAAAGTAGCCCTAACTCCGGCCGAAATCCCTTAAGAAAAGGAAAGGTCAGCCGGTCGTCGAAATGGAGTTTATCAAAGAGCACCCACCAGAAGGCCAGGGTGAAAAAGGCCTGGAAGAGGAGCTTTTCTCGGGCCTTGAGCCCCAGGTTCTTTCCGCGGGAAAGCTTGAGCAGATCGTCCACCCCGCCAAGGGCCCCGAAAGACACCAAGACTCCTAACGCCAGCCACACATAGGGATTGGCCAGGTTGGCCCAGAGGAGGGTGGCCAGGAGTACCGCCCCGATGACCACCGCTCCCCCCATGGTAGGGGTGCCGGCCTTGGCCTGATGCCTTTTCGGACCCTCCTCCCGAATGACCTGCCCCAGGCGTCGCCTTTTCATGTAGGCGATAAAAGCGGGCATAAAAAAATAGACCAGAAAGCCCGCGGTGAGGGTGGCATAAAAGGTGCGAAAGGTGATGTAACGGAAGACGTTGAGCACCGAAAGCCAGGTGCGCAGAGGGTAAAGTAGATGATAGAGCACTAGTCCTCCTCCCGGAGTCTTTGCACCACCCGTTCCAGCCCTACGGCCCGGGAGCCCTTCACCAGCACCGCCGCCCCCTTGGGGAGCTCCAGCTCGGAAAGGAGCTCTTCCACCGAAGGGTAGGCCCGGGCTCGCGCCCCCATCTTTTCGGCCTCCCGAGCCACCACCCGGGCCATCTCGCCCACCGCCAGCACCTGATGGCAAAGTCTGCCCGCCATCCGGCCCACGCTTTCGTGCAGGGCCTCCGCCTCCGGGCCCAGCTCGCGCATGTCTCCCAGGATGGCGATCCTCTTCGCAAATCCCTGTCCTACTTCCCAGAAGACCCTCAGGGCCTCGTAAACCGAACCGGGATTGGCGTTATAAGAATCGTCCAGGAGAAAATAGCGCCGAGTGCGCAGAGGAAAGAGGCGTCCCGGAAGCGGGGAAAGCTCGGCCAGGGCCGCCAGGGCCTCCTCCGGCGGCACCCCGTAGAGGAGCCCCGCCGCCACGGCGGAAAGCGCGTTGCGCACGAAGTGCTCCCCCAGAAACCGCAAACGCCCCTCCCCCACCCGGCGCCCCTCCACATGCAAGGTAAATTCCGTCCCCTCCGGCCTTACCCGCAGGTCCTCGGCCCGCACCTCGGCCTCGATGTGGAGCCCGTAGGTAATCTTTTCGTAAGGCAGATCCTGGGCCTGCCGAAAGATCTCCTCCTCATCACGGTTGACAATTATGCGGGCCCCGGCAGGCAGCCTCCGGTAAAGTTGCATTTTCTCGGAGTACACCCCCTCCAAAGAGCCTAGGCCCTCCAGGTGCGCCGGACGCACATTGGTAAGAAGAGCCGCCTCCGGCTCCAAGATCTCCACCAGCCGTGCCATCTCCCCGGGAAGGCTTATTCCCAGCTCAAACACCCCAAAACGGGCCTCCTCCGGCATCGAAAGCACGGAAAGGGGAAGACCCACCAGGTTGTTGTAGTTCCCGGGGTTGCGGAACACGGAATAACGCCGAGCCAGCACCGCCGCACACATCTCTTTGGTGGTGGTCTTGCCGCAGGAGCCACTTACCGCCAAGGCCCAGAAACCCCGCCGCCGTTTAAAGGCCCGGGCCAGCTCCCCCAAGGCCGTAAGGGTGTCCCGCACCAAGATGACCGAGACCGTCTTAGGCACCTCCTCTAAGTGCAGGCCCTGGGGCAGGTGCGCCAGAAGGAGCCCCCGCGCTCCGCGCCTCAAGGCCTCCCGCCAGAAATCGTGCCCGTCATAGCGGGAGCCCTTAAGGGCCACAAAAAGCTCACCCGGCCGCAGGGTGCGGGTGTCGGTAGAGACCCCGGAAAAGACCAGACTCATGTCTCCCCCAAGGAGGGTTCCTCCGGTGGCCCGCACCACCTCTTCGGTGTCCAACACCCAGGAAGGCCTTGGTTCTCTGCTAGCCATCTTGCAACTCCCGCACAATCCTCCGGATTTCTTCGGTATCCGAAAAGGGAAGGCGTCTACCGGCGATCTCCTGATAGTCCTCGTGCCCTTTTCCCGCCACCAGCAGGAGGTCTCCCTGCTGCAACTCGGAAATGGCCTTTCGCAGGGCCTCTCGGCGGTCTAGGATCACCCGCATCCGCGTCCCGTTCATCCCCAGAAGGATCTCCCGCACGATGGCCTGCGGGTCTTCAAAGCGGGGATTGTCCGAGGTGAGGTAGACCAGGTCCGCCAGGGTCGAGGCCACCCGCCCCATGAGGGGGCGTTTGCCCCGGTCGCGGTTACCCCCGCAGCCGAAAAGGCAGAGGAGCCTCCGGGGAGAAAGGGCCCGGAGGCTCCTCAGGGCCGCAGCCAGGGCCTCTGGGGTGTGGGCGTAATCCACAAAGATGCGCGCCCCCCGATACCCAGCCACGGGTTCCAGTCTCCCCGGCGGGGCCTCCACTTCCTCGAGGGCCTCTGCAACCTCCTTGGCCGAAAAACCCAGCCCCCGCAACACCGCCCAGGCACAGAGAAAGTTCTCTCGCTGGAAATCCCCAAAAAGGCGGGTCCTTACCCGAAATTCCCCTTCAGGATCCCTCACTCTCAACACAAGCCCTTGAGAACGCTCCAGGATCTCCGCCTGCCACTCTCCCCCCACCCTAAACTTGGAAACGCGAGGCAGCTCATGTTCAAGCCTTGCCCCCCAGGGATCCGTCACATTGATCACCGCAAAACCCTTCGGGGGAAGATAGTCCGTAAGAAGCCTTTTCTTAGTCTGAAAATAGGTCTCGAGATCCCCGTGGTAGTCCAGATGGTCGCGGGAGAGGTTGGTGAACACCGCTCCCTCAAAGACCAGCCCCGCCACCCGGCGCTGATCCAAGGCATGGGAGGAGACCTCGAGAAAGGCCGTGCTTACCCCCGCTTCCACCATTTCTGCCAGGAGATGGTAAAGACGGGTAAGCCCAGGGGTGGTCTCCCGGGCCCTCTCCACCCGGATCCCGGTGTCGTAAAGGAGGGTCCCCACCAACCCCGCAGGCTGCCCCATCTTGCGGTAGGCCTCCCGCAGCATCCAGGCCACGGAACTCTTCCCGTTGGTCCCGGTAATCCCCACCAGACGCAATCTCCTCTCCGGAGAGCGGTAGAAGTTGGAGAGGAGGCGGGCCAGCGCTGTAGCGGCCTCCCGCACCAGGACTTGGGGCACAGGGAGCTCCGAATCCAGACGATCCATACGCACCACCGCTGCCGCCCCGGAGGCCATCGCCTCCCGGATGTAGCGATGGCCGTCCTCCTGGATGCCGGGGCGGGCTACAAAGAGGGCCCCAGGGCGCACCAGCCGCGAGTCCTCCACCACCAGGGAAATCTCTACCCTGAGATCCCCAAGCCACCCCAGCACTTCTACCCCGGAAAGGAGCTTTTCAAGTCTCATCGCGCAACACCAAACGGCATTCTTTGACCCGGGACCAGGGAGTCCCCGGGGCAGGCCATTGCCGGATCACCCGTCCAAAGCCCTGAAAGTCCACACGCACTCCGTGTCCTTTGAGGGCCTCCAGAGCGGCCCGCAGGCTGAAACCCCGAAGATCTGGAAAACCCCGCTTTTCCTTAGACCTCCTCGCCTGCCTTTCAAGGACCCCTAGCTGTGTCCTCAAATCTTCCGAGAGCTTCAGTTCGCTTGGGCCTTTTCCGAGAAAAAGGAGGGCGAGCTGAGGCCCCTTTTCCGGAAAAAGCCTCACCCGCAGCCACAGGCCCTCCTTGTAATAAATATACTCCGTTTCGAAATTTTTGGTTAAAGCCCGGCAGACCACCTCCGGCCCGGCCCGTTTGACGAGGTGAATCTCTGGAGGGCGACCGCAGAGCCGAGCCCCCAGGGCCCGGGCCAGCTGAAGAGGTGTAGCCAGGGCCTCTCCCCCTGGCCAGTACAAGCCCAGGGATTCCGGGACCTCCAGGCCCGTGGCCTTTCCAAAGACCCGCCCCCCGACTTCGGAAGGCTTTACGGGAAAGAGGGTGTGTAAAAAGATGGCCCGGGGTCCCGGCACCAGAGCCAAAACTTCCCCACGAGTCAGATCCACCACTGCAGCCCCCAGGAGACCCTCCCTTTCTGCTTCCCGGTAAAGGGCCTCCTGAAGCTCCCAGGAAAGGACGAGGGTCTGACGCCGGCCTCGAAGATGGGCCTGGTTAACTAAAAGGGAAAGCACGCCTTTAAAGGCCTCTCCTCCCCAGAAGTGGGGGGAAAAATATTCCTCCACCAGGACCCCGGAGAGTCCCTGAAGATCTCGCACCTGGGAGGGAGAAAGATCCGTAGCTACCAAGAGAGGAGGGGGCCCAGAGAGGGGACGGTTCACATAAGGACGCAGCTTAGGGGGCAGGGGCCCGGAACGCAGGAAATAGACCCTGACCCGCCTTTCCATACGGAAAAGAAGGCGCCCCTCCCGATCCAGGATTTCGGTCTGCCCCCTTCCCAGAGGCTCCCGGGAGCTCGCCAGGGGTTGGACCACGGCCACCGCCCAGAGAAAGAAAAGCCCCACCGTCCAGAAGAAGGATCTTCCTTTCTTCATGGGAGCCTTACGATCTCCTTTTCCGTGGGCTTAAAAAGTCCCAAGGGGGCCACCTTCTGACGGACCACCTCCTCGGCGGTCAGGGCCTCCCAGGTCTTGCGGAGCTGACCCTGGCGCGTCCTTTCCCTCTGGCAGGCCCGGTGCAGAGCATGCCACTGATAGAGATAAATCCCCCCCAGGACCCAAGGTAAGGCCACCAGAAATCCCAGAAGGAGCCCCAGGACCCGGCGCAGGGTCAGGCCCTGTGCGCGCCTCCGGGCTCGGGACCTCCCAGGCTGATAAGAGTAGGCCACACTTAGGGGTTGCATCGCTCCGCTGCTCGCAAACGGGCACTTCGGGCCCGGGGATTCCGGCGCACCTCTTCCGCCGTAGGCCGGACAACTTTCTTGGTAAGGACCCGAAGGCGCGGATCTCCCCGAAAGGCCTGCTTGACCAGTCGATCCTCCAAGGAATGAAAGGAGATGACCACCAGCCGCCCTCCGGGCTTCAGGATCTCCGGGGCCCGAGCCAGAAAGCGCTTGAGGTTTTCCAATTCCCGGTTAACGGCCATCCTCAAGGCCTGAAAGGTGAGGGTGGCCGGGTGCTCTCCCCGCTTGCGAGGCCTCACGGCCTGGGCCACGATGCGGGCCAGCTCCCCACTAGTCTCCACGGGCTTTTCCTTTCGGGCCTCCAGAATGGCCCGGGCAATGCGTTCGGCTCGGGGCTCTTCTCCGTAAGCCCGCAGGAGCTCTACCAGCTCTCGAAAAGAAAGGCGGTTCACCAGATCGCGGGCCGTAAACCGGGCACGAGTATCCATGCGCATGTCTAGAGGTTCGTCCCGCAGAAAGCTAAAACCCCTTCCCGAGGCCTCCAGTAAAAAGGAGGAAAGGCCCAGATCCAGGAGTGCTCCGTCCACCTTCACCCCCTCGGAAAGGAGGAGCTCCGGGGCCTCAGCGAAGTTGGCCCGCAGCAGCCGGAAGCGCCCAGGAAATTCCTGCCGAAGACGCGCCTCGGCCTCCTGCCAGGAGGCCTCGTCCCACTCAAATCCGTAAAGGAACCCCCCGGGAGAGGAGGCCTCGAGAATGGCCCGGCTGTGCCCACCGAGGCCCACGGTGCCATCGAGATACACCCCTCCCGGACGCACGGCCAACCACTCCAGGACCTCTTTCCGCAGGACCGGCTCATGTCTGGGACCCAAGGCTGAGTTCCGCCACCTTACGCGAGAGTTCTTCAAAGGCGGCCTCGGCCTCTTGCAGCCGGGCCGCCAGTCTCTCCGGAGCCCAGATCTCAAAGCGATCGAGAAGCCCCAGGAGCTCCGCCTCCTTTTTTAGCCCCGCAGCCTCCCGCAGGTGGGCCGGTAGAAGAATGCGCCCCTGACGGTCCAGAGCGCACTCCTCCGCAGAGCCCAGAAAATACCGCAGATAAAGCCTTACTTCCGGAAGATCCTGCGGAAGGGCCAGCATCCTTTCCTCCAGTTTCCGCCATTCCTCCCAGGGATAGGCCACCAGACACTCCGGATGCCGCGTCACCACCAGGGTGGCCCCTCCGTAGCGCTGGCGAAGGATCTCCCGAAAGCGGCTGGGAATGCTCAACCGCCCCTTCTCGTCCAGCGCATGTCGGAACCGCCCCCGGAACATTTACCACTTTCTCCCACTCTTTCCCACCCACCTAAGCTACTTAAAATCTTTCCCCGGTGTCAAGGTTTAAATTTTTCCTAAAAAAGGGGAAGTTATAAAAAGGACAAAATTGAGGCCCTTTAAGGGCTTTTTCTCTCAAATTCTCTATTTTATGTGCAAAAATTGTTGTGGGCTATTGATAAGATCGATGCCGCTTAAGACGCAGCTTGCGCACCGCCCGCAGGTGTTCGCGGTAAGTAGTGGAAAACTTGTGGGAGCCGTCACCCCGGGAGACGAAATAGAGGTAGGGCACCCGGGCCGGATAAAGCACGGCTCGCAGGGATTCCTCCCCCGGGTTGGCGATGGGCGTGGGAGGAAGCCCTGGATAGCGGTAGGTATTGTAAGGACTGTCCACGCGGAGATGTTTGTAGTAAAGCCGTCCCCGAAAACGCTTGAGGGCGTAGCGCACCGTGGGGTCAGCCTGAAGAGGCATACCCCGCCGCAGCCGGTTCCAGTAAACCGCAGCGATCAAGGGCTTCTCCCGGGAGAGCACCGCCTCTTTTTCCACGATGGAGGCCAGGGTTACCACCTCATAGACCGAGACCCCCAACTCTCGGGCCCGAGCCTCGTATTTGCGCCATACCTCCCAGAAGCGCCTTACCATGATCCGGATAATCTCCCCCGGGGCAAGCCCTTTTACCAGATAATAAGTGTCGGGAAAGAGAAAGCCTTCCACCGAAGGCCCGGGGATCCCCAAACTGTGTGC
>QOAM01000035.1 GCA_003978075.1 Thermodesulfatator sp.
TCCCTTGAGGAGCGTCTACCTTGGGAAGAAGTGGTAGATCCCGGTCTTTCGTGAAAATTTTTGAAAGAGGAATGGCAAAAGGCCTTGCATGGAGAGGAAACCCCTCCTTGTCCGGCCCGACGGAGTTGCCGGCGCTGCGGAGCCTGTCTATTCCTTTACGGCTCGCCGAGAGGCCTGGATTAAAAGAAGCTGCCTGCGGAAAACGTGTTGCACTAAGCGATCCAAATCTTCTTCGGTAATCCAGATAAATTTAAAGGCTACCTGAGAATCTTCCACCCGCACCACTTCTCCATATACCCGGAAAAAGTAGTAATCCGGAAGGAGACCTATATCTAGCTCGAAGATTTCTCCCACCTGCGGGGGGTTTTCCACCGGCACCCTCAGCCCTGCTCCGCTGATGTTGGCCTGGACCTCCCGAAACTCCCGCAGGACTTCCTCAGACTTGAGGTGGACCAGAAGACGATCCATTTTGAGGGCCATGATCTCCAGTATTTCCGCCAGGTCCCGGTTCTTTTCCCGTAATTTTTTGAGATGATAGTCCAGCTTGCGGGCCTCTCCCGGAGAGCGCAGGGGATCGATCCAAGGGCTTTCCTCCCCCGAGCGATAACGGGCTATCTTTTTCTGAAATTCCTCCAGACTTAGAGGCCGCAAGCGGAGAAGGATGCGATCATCCACCCTTACATGGGTGCGGGTCTCTTTTTCCGGCATTTTCATTTCCCCCGGGGCAGAATTTCTTGGCCGGTCTTTCCGGAGAAGGTCTCCCGATATTTTAGAACCGGGCTTTTTTTCTGCAAAAGGATGATCTCCACCCGGCGATTGGCCTGTCGGTGTTCTGGAGTGTCGTTGGGGTAAAGGGGGCGAGAGGGGCCGTAGCCCACGGCCGAGATCTGTTCGGGGTAAACATAGCCTTTTTTGAGGAGATACTCCACCACCGCCACGGCCCGAGCCGCGGAAAGCTCCCAATTAGAACGAAAGCGCCCCCGGGGAGGGGTGTTATCGGTGTGCCCGGCCACGATAATTTCTCCATCGAAGAGCTTGAGGACCTCCCCCAGGGAGTCCAAGACCTGCTTGGCCCTAGGGGTTAGTTCTGCGCTCCCCGGGGGAAAGACAAGAGTATCTTTCAGCCGTAGGACCACCCGGTCCTCGAGACTCTCGATCTGGATCTCCCCCTTGATGAGCTCGAGCTTGACCGCCGCCTTCAAGCGCTCCAGGAGTTCTTCCACGGTGAAATGAGATTCAAATTCCCGGGCCACGATATTCAGCCCCTTAGGGATCTGAAAGACCACCTCCTCTCGCTGGACTCCGAAGGCCTCCCGCAGGGATCCAGCCACCTCTTTGAACTTGGCCACATCCATCTCGGAAAAGGAGAGAAGGAGCACGAAAAAGCACATAAGAAGACTCATGAGATCGGAGAAGGTGGTCATCCACTGCGGAGCTCCCCCTTCACACTTACACTTTTCCGGCTCTTCCTTAGCCATGGCCCTATTCTCCGGCCTCGGAGGCCTTGCGCTTTTTGGGAGGCAGGAAGGTCTGGAGGACCTCTTCCAGGACGCGAGGGTTGAGGCCCTTTTGAATGCCTAGAACGCCTTCAATGATGAGTTTCTTGTTGAGCTGTTCTTCTTCGGAACGCAGGGAAAGCTTGTCCGCAATAGGAAGAAAGATCAAGTTGGCCATTACCGCCCCGTAGAGGGTGGTAAGAAGGGCCACAGCCATAGCCGGCCCGATGGATTTGGGATCCTCCATAGAGGTCAACATCTGGACCAGACCGATGAGGGTTCCGATCATCCCGAAGGCCGGAGCGGCATCTCCCATAGACTTGAAAAGATTGATCCCCGTTTCATGGCGCTGGCTGGTGAGCTGGAGCTCCTTGGAGAGGACCTCTTCAATGAAGTCCGCTTCATGCCCGTCCACGCAAAACATAATGGCCTTTTTCAGGAAGGGATCTTCGATGGGCTGCTTTTCTAGCTTAAGCAAACCCTCCCTGCGGGCGATGTTGGCCAGGGCCACGATCTCTCGGATGACCTCCTCCGGGGGTTTGAGTTTGTAGAAAAAGGCCTTCATAGCCACATTGACCGCTCCTAGAACATCGGCCAGAGAAAAGCGGATGAAGGTGGCGGCGATGGTGCCCCCCACGGTGATGAGAACCGAGGGGATGTTGATAAAGATACCGATCTGGCCCCCCACCACGATAGAGCCGGTGAGGAGGACCATGCCCAGGATTAACCCTACGACGGTCCCGAGGTCCATAACCCCTCCTCAAGGATTCTACCCTAATATATCGGTCATTGGGAGGAGAGATTAAGGCCGGTGTTTTGGAGGCTGTGGGATCTCACGGAAGGGATGGAGTGCGGACCCTTTGGAGGGCCTGGCACCAGGGCCTCGCCCCAGGTAAAGCCAAAAAGCTTGATTCCTGCCCCGGCCCCCAAAAACTTTCCGGCCACCGCGGTAAAACATGGCGAAAAAGATCCCGAGCTCGGCCAGTATCCCCAGGGCCTCAGAGGGATGGATGAGACCCAGAAAAGTGGGTCCCAGCAAGAGACCAGCGGTGAGCTCCCCTAGCATCACTGGAAGCCCGAGCCTCTGAGCCCCGTAGCCCAGAAACCAAGCCGTGGTGAGAATGGCCAGAAGCTCTAAAAGAAAGCCCGGGGTCACGAGCTTTTTATACCTCGAAGGCCTCTAATTGGGGATGAGGAGCTTTGCCCCCAACCAAAAGCCAGAGGGCTCTCTTTTGCGAAATCGGGTTTTAAGGTTATCCTGGAGGCCATGGAGGCCCTTCTTTACCCTCAGACCTATCTCCGTCGCGACCTGGCGGAACAGGTCTTTAAGGTAGTGGATAGGTTGGTCCTTTTGCGCCCAGCAGAGTATCCCCCGGAGGGTGTAGCCAGGGAGCTTTTGCGCGAGGGACGAGTGCGCCTTCTCTACCCGCCTCCTCTCGGGGAGCGCCTGCAGGCCTTTCTCGACCTGGTC
Organism: Thermodesulfatator sp.; assembly: GCA_003978075.1. Lineage (GTDB taxonomy): Bacteria > Desulfobacterota > Thermodesulfobacteria > Thermodesulfobacteriales > Thermodesulfobacteriaceae > Thermosulfurimonas_A. The sequence continues at coordinate 2,968 of QOAM01000035.1, forward strand.
TCCGGCTATGAGGAATGGGGACAATGGATGCGGGATCCCGAAAATTTGGCCCTTTTTAAGGGGCTTCCTGAATTCGCTGAAGAAAGTGTTTCGGAGATCAAAAGGGCCCTGGTAGGAGACCAATCCTTAGGGGAAGAGGATCCGGTCCTCAGGGCCCGGGTACTTCTAGCCCTGGCCGAAAGACTGGACGCGCGCCTCGAGGCCCTGGACGAAGAGTTGGCCCGGCTAGAGACCCGCAGCCGGGACCTATCTCGGTATATCCTAGGAGACACTATCGGGGTGCGCTTTCCCCGCTGGGTAACGGAGATACAGGAGCCCCCTCTGGACCTTCCGGCTTTAGAGGTGCGTCTTCTCGCGTGGGCCCGCCTGGTGCCCCTCCTTCCGGAGATCCCAGAGACCCTCTTTACGGATCAGGTCTCTCTGGAGGAAGAATGGAAGGAGGTGTCCGCGAAGTGCCTCTCGGAGAAGACTTTGACCCCAAGGATCCGGATACGAGAAATCCTTTATCAGGCCTCCTCGGCAAGCCTCCTCTGTCTCCAGACCAACCCTTCCCTCTCCCCGGGCTCCACCCGAGTTATCTTCCTCCTTTCGAGTCCCTAAAAAAACTCGGTCCTTCCCGTAAATTTGGCCCAAGGACCCCCCTCAAAAACTCAGAGATCTCTCCTACTCCTTGAGGATCTCCCGGGCGGCCAAGGCCCGCTTTAGTGTGAGGGGATCGGCATAACGTACCTCCATTCCCAGGGCCAGGCCGGTGGCCAGGCGCGAGACCTTCACCGGAAAGTTCCGCAGGATCTCCAAGAGGTAGGCCGCGGTAGCCTCGCCCGCCGCCGTGGGGGAAAGACCTATGAGGACCTCGCGCACCCCGTTGCGCTGAATCCTTTGGAGAAGTTGGGGAAAGCGGAGCTCCGAGGGCCCCAATCCGTCGCGCGGGGAGAGGACCCCGTGGAGCACATGGTAACGACCTTTAAAGGCCCCGGTGGCTTCAATCACCGAAAGGGCCGCCGGATCCTCCACTACGCAAAGGAGCGCCGGGTCTCTCCCGGGATCCTCACAGAGAGAACAGAGCTCCCCTTCGCAAAAATTTCCACACTCTCGACAAAGCTTGACGCGGGGCAGCTCTGCCAAGGCCGTAGCCAACTCTTGGGCCCGTTCTGGACGGGAAACCAGATAAAGGGCCAGACGCGTGGCACTCTTTTCTCCTAAACCCGGAAGGTGGGAAAGGGCCTGAATGGCCCTGCGCAGCGGCTCAGGAAAGACCTGGGCCATTTACGTCCCGAAAAGGCCGGGAATATTGAGTCCACCGGTGATCTTGGCCATCTCTTCCTGAACCATCTCCTGAGAACGCCGGAGGGCCTCGTTGACCGCAGCCACGATGAGGTCTTCCAGCATCTCCCGATCTCCAGACTGGAAGATCTCTGGATCGATCTTTATCTCCACCACCTCCTGCCGACCATTGACCACCGCAGTCACCATCCCACCTCCGGCGCTAGCCGAAACCGTACGTTCCGCAAGTTCCTCTTGAAGCTGGGCGATCTTTTTTTGGATCTTCTGGACCTGCTTCATGAGTTGTTGCATCTGGGGGGGAAACATCTCTGGCCTCTCCTTTGTTGTGGGGTTTTATCCAAGCCACCTTCCCTCCGAAGATGGCCAAGGTATCTTTGACCTCCGGCCGCTCAAGGAGCCTCCCCCGGAGATCTTCCTCCTTCTCCGGGGATTCCTCCCAGAGAAGTTCCTTGCCGATCTTTTGGCGCACAAGGGCCTGCACTTCCTCTTGGAGGTCCCTTTCCGCAAGAAGGCTCCCCGGAGGCACCGAAAGGATCAGTCGCTCTCCCTCCTCTCGAGGGGGAGCCAGGACCGAGAGCAGGGCGTAAAGGCGGGGTTTTTCCCGGCGGACCGCCTCGAGCACACCCTCCCAGGTAGTGCTTTTAGAGGTCGAGGGCTGGGCTTGTGGAGGGGCAGGAGCCTGGGAAGGGACTTCAGCCGAACTTAAAGTTTCCAGTTTGGCCAGGATCTCCCGCAGGGAGACCACCTTTCCCAATTCGCAGATCCGGGCTAGGGTGAGCTCGAAGGAGAGATGGGGATAAGGGGTGCGTTTCAGGGCCTCTGCCCCCTGAAGAAGGTGCTGAAAAAGAAGAAGGACTTCCTCGGTTTCCACCTCCACGGAAAGCTCTCGCAGAAGAGCGGCCTCTGCCGGAGAAAGATTCTCGGGAATCCCTTGAGGGCTGATCTTGGCTGCCAAGAGCTCCCGGAAAAAGAAGAGCAGACTTTCCGCCAGATAGAGAAGGTCCACCCCTTGCCGATAAGCCTCTTCAGCTAGCTGGAAGGCCTCGGGGAGGTCGCGGCGCAAGACGGCCCGGGCCAGGGCCTCCACCAGGCCCCTTTCCGCTAGCCCGAAGGCCTCGATCAGTTCCTGGCGGGTCCTTACTCCGTAAGCCAGGGCCTGATCCAGCAGGGAGAGGGCGTCGCGGAGGCTCCCCTCGGCCTCCCGCGCTAGGAGGGCCAAGGCCTCCTCCTCTATTTGCGCTCCCTCGGCCTGGGCTACTTGGCGGAGATGATCCACCAGGAGAGGAAAGGGAATACGCCGGAATTCGTAACGCTGACACCGGGAAAGGATGGTCACCGGAAGTTTGTGGGGCTCGGTGGTGGCTAGGATGAAAAACACATGCGGCGGGGGCTCTTCCAAGGACTTGAGGAGGGCGTTGGCCGCCTCGCGGGTGAGCATGTGGGCCTCGTCGATGATATAAACCTTGGCGCGGCCTCTGGCCGGACGAAATTTGAGATTTTCGCGCAGCTCCCGGATCTCATCAATGCCTCGATTAGAAGCGGCGTCGATCTCCAGCACATCCAACGAGCGCCCTTCAGTAATCTCCTGGCAGGAGGAACAGCGGTTGCAAGGCTCAGCCGGGTCAGAACCTTCGCAGTTCAAGGCCTTGGCCACGATGCGGGCCACGGTGGTCTTGCCAATGCCCCGGATGCCGGAAAAGAGCAGGGCGTGGGCTAGACGCCCCTGCCGAAGGGCATTCTGCAGGGTACGCACCACATGAGGCTGCCCCACTACCTCCGCAAACCTCTGCGGACGATACTTTCGGGCCAGGACTAAATAGGCCATTACATGTTCACTATAGCCTCTCCGCTTCCCTCCCCGCAACCCTGAGCCTTGCGAATAGGGCTGGTTATTTTTGGAGGCCTTGGGAGGCCAGCTCCTCCAGCCGTGAGAGGCCCTTCCTTTCCCCCAGGACTATGAGCACATCCCCGGCCTCCAAGCGATAAGAGGGAGGGGGGTTGAAGACCATTTCTCCTCCCAGCTTTTTGACCGCCAGCACGATGGCCCCGGAGATCTCTCGAATGCGGCTGGAGATGAGGTCCTGACCCACTAAGGGGGAGTGGGGCTGGAGGCGGACTTCTTCCAGCTGGAGTTCCAGGTTTACCTCCGCGGTGGTGAGCTCCAGGAAGTCGGTGACCGCCGGACGCAAAATGGCCAAGGCCATTCGCCGGGCCCCAATGAGGTAAGGAGAAAAGACCCGGTTAGCCCCGGCCTGGCGCAGGCGCTTGAGCACCCGCTCGTCGTCGGCCCGGGCCAGAATAAAGATGCGGGGGTTGAGACTGCGCGCGGTAAGTGTGATGTAAACATTGTCGGCATCCGAAGGGAGCACGGTCACCACCCCCCGGGCCCGTTCAATTCCCGCTCGAAGAAGGACCTCCTCACTGGTGGCGTCTCCCTGAAGGAAGAGGTAACCCTCCTTTTCCAGCTCCGAGATGGCCTCCGGGTTCTGATCAATCACCACGAAAGGAATCTCCTGAGCGATGAGGTGGCAGATATGCTTCCCGATGCGCCCGTATCCGCAGATTATATAATGGTCGCGCAGCTTTCCTATGCGAGCTTCCATTTGCCTTCTCCCGAAGAGATTGGGAAAGGTCTCTGAGAGGACCACCTCACTCACCAGTCCCAGGGCGTAGAAGAAGAGGCCCGCTCCTCCGAAGGCGATGAGGATGGCCCAAACCTTCCCGGCTACGGTGTGCGGCACCACATCCCCGTAACCCACGGTGGTGAGGGTGACCATGGTCAGGTAGAAGGCCTCAAAGGGGGAAAGCCCTTCCATCAGGGCGAATCCCGCTACCCCTACCAGAGTAAGAGTGGCCAGCAGGCCGAAACCGATGGCTATGCGCCGAAGATAGGGCATGCCCTTAAAGTCTGAGGGATTCCTCGAAGACCTCGTAGAGTTTGCGCAATTCTTCTCGGTAGTTCTCTGTAAGGTGAAGATGAATCACCGGCCGGTGGGCCTCCTCTAGGGCCCGAAAATCTCCGTAGGCCTGAGCAAACTGGAGATCCCAGAAGGTAATCTCCTCACCGGGGATAACCTGCTCTGGACGACGTCCTCGGCGGGTGAAGATGATGAAGCGCCCGGAGAGGGTCCCCCCTTTGAAGAGCTGACCCGTGGAATGGAGATAACGCGGGCCGAAGCCGAAGATGGTGCTGCACTGGCGTCTGCCCCGAATGAGGGTGCGAAGGTCTCGGAAGATTTCTTCTATTTCTGGATCAGGCGGAAAGTAGCCCAGGAGTCCCACATATCCCCAGGGAGGCATCTCTTGAAAGAATTTTTTGAGAAGGGCCTTGAGGCGAGGATACTCGATCTTGGCGGTTTCGGCGTAGAGAAAGCCGATCCCCATATCCTCGTCCAGATAGAATTCCACGGGAAATTCCCCGGTCCGCCGAAATTCCTCCACCAGCTCCCGGGTCTTTTGCTTAGTGCGGACCACGTCAGGTTCATCGAAAGGATTGAGCCCCAGGAGGGCCCCGGAAAGGGCTACCGCGATCTCCCAGCGCACACACTCGGCGAAGATCTCGTAGCGGTCTTCCAGGAAATAGGTCTTGAGTTCGAAGCCTGCCTCTCGCAGGTCGGAAAAGAGCCGGCGGTAAAGATTTTCTCGCCCCCGCAGTCCCAAGTAAACGAAATAGCGATCCGGGCCATAGACCGTGGGAGACCCTGGGGTCTCTCCTACAATAGGGATAATCCCGGTGAAATTTTTACCCAGACTTTCTGCCACCAGCTGCTCCAGCCACCAGGCAAAGGGGCGCAAGAGGGGGTCGGTCAAGATGGTGAGCTTGTCTTTACCGTGAATGAAGTGCTCCACCATATATTGGGCCAGCCAGGCCGAAAGGTTGTATTCCCAGGGAAGCTGTGGGGAAGAGGCCTCGAACATCTCCCGGGCCACGGCTAGGGCCCTTTCGAGATCCAATCCCAAGAGGGCGGCAGGGAGGAGCCCCACCTCGGTGAGGGCCGCGTAACGCCCGCCCACATCCGCCGGATGGTGAAAGACCCGGCGAAAGCCCTTTTCCTGGGCCTCGGTCTCCAGCGGCGAACCCGGATCAGTAAGGGCCACAAAGTGGGAACCCGGGGAAAGACCGCGATTCTCCAAAGCCTTCCAGAAGTAGTGGTAATGGGCCAGGGTTTCCACGGTGGTCCCAGATTTGCTTGCGATCACCCAGAGGGTCTTTTCCCAGGGAAGACGGGCCTCGAGTTCAGCTATGGTCTCGGGATCGTTGGTGTCGAGCACGGTAAGGCGCGGATAGCCCTCCTGCGGTCCGAAGAGGAGGGAGAGGGCCAGGGGAAAGAGGCTGGAGCCCCCCATGCCGCACCAGACGATCTCTTCGAACTCCCCACGCACCTCTTCGGCAAAGGCCCTGAGCTCGGGGATCTTGGGTTTCATCCGCTCCACGGCCTTCATCCAGCCCAGGCGTTGGGCAATCTTGGCCTGCGTTTCCGGATCCGGGGCGAAGAGAGAAGGGTCTCCGGCGAAGAGAGCGGCCAGCAGAGCCTGCTTTTCTTCTGCACTCATAGATGTGGGCCGTCGCATGCTGGGTTTTTTCATGGACTCCTCCTGCTCAAAATATTTTTTAACAGGTACTTCCGAAAAAAATTCCTTTTTGGACTCGGGGGGGGGGGGGGGGGGGGGGGGGGGGGGGGGGGGGGGGGGGGGGGGGGGGGGGGGGGGGGGGGGGGGGGGGGG
>QOAM01000066.1 GCA_003978075.1 Thermodesulfatator sp.
CTCCACCAGCTCCAGCAGCGTCAGCGCGGGGAAGAAGTTCTCCGGATTGGGCGCGGTCACCGGCTTGGACATCTGTTCTTCGGTCAGGCCTGCCACCAACGCCCGGAAGCGTTGGTAGTTCTCGTCCAGATGGGCCATCACCGTCTCCTTGTGAGGGACAGTGACCGAAAGTCCCCCGATTCCCAGGGCCTTTACCCCGGAAAGGGCCTCAGCCAAGAGTGGGGGAGGGACTTCGAAAGCCCCATAGACCGCGGAGATTCCTAGGGCCTGAAAGGCCGCATTGTGCATGGCCGGAGAAAGGGAATGTCTTACGGGATACCCTATGACCCCAAAGACCTTCACTCTAGGCCTCGTTACGATCTCCCTTGAAAATGTCCAGGACCTGACGGAGGTCTCTCACCGCTAATTGACCCGGGGCGGTTTCGGCACCCGCATAGGGGGCCGCAAAGGTAAAAGGAGCCCCTAGGAGGAGGGATACCGCTCGGGTCCAGCGCCCGGCCGGCCCCATCCCAAAAGCTACCAGAGGAAAATCCAAGTGCCGCCGGGCCCAAAGGATCAAGGAAAGGAGGTCAAGGCCTTCCCTGGGCTCCCGCACCAGACACACCACCTTGCCTACGCTTGCCCCGAGTTCAGCCATCTCCTTGACTTTGTCCCGGAGGTAATCTCTTCCCGGGGTCTTGTGAAAGTTGTGGTAGGAGAGGATAAGGCGGGTCTTTTCCAGATGGGCCCGGAGCTCGGAGATGGCCTCCGGGCCGCTAGCCAGCTCAAGATCCACAAAGGCAGCCCCCTGCTTGGCAGCCTCCTTGAGCCAGTGAAGACGCCCCTCCAGAGGGAATCGGCGAAATCCCCCCTCTTCCTCAGCCCGGAAGGTGAAAATGAGAGGCTTGGGAGAAGGGAAAAAGGGGGCCACCGCTGGGTCGTTCAAGGCATCCAGACGTACCTCAAAGAGATCGGCCTCCCGGTGAGAGGCCATAAGGCCTCTTGCCCCCTCCACCGTGGACTGCGCCACAGAAACGCAGATCATCAACTCTCGGGAAGGCTCACCCCGGCTAGGTACTCAGCAATGGCCCGGTCGTAGCGCCAAGTGGTCTCAAAGACCTTTCGGGCCAATTCAAACCGGGTGCGCAAGGTGGTGGCTCCGCCGTGGGCCCGCATTTCCGCGAGCACCCGTTCATAATCTGCCGGGTCCACAATCACCGTTACATATTTGAAATTTTTGGCCGCAGCCCGCAGGAGGGTGGGCCCACCGATGTCGATGTTTTCTACGGCCGTTTCTAGATCTGCTCCAGAGGCTACGGTCTTCTCAAAGGCGTAGAGGTTGACCACTACCAGATCAATGGGCTGGATCCCTTGGGCCTCGATCTGCCGCACATGTTCCTCTTTGTCTCGCAGAAAGAGCAGCCCTCCGTGGATCTTGGGATGTAAAGTCTTGACCCGGCCGTCGAGCATCTCTGGAAAACCGGTCACCTCGGAGACATCCTTTACCGGCACCCCGGCCTCCCGAATGACCCGGGCCGTCCCTCCGGTGGAGATGATCTCTACCCCCATCTCCTGAAGGGCCTTGGCCAACTCTCCCACCCCCGTCTTGTCGGTAACACTGATAAGAGCTCTTTCGATCTTTCTCATTAGGATACCTCCTTAGGCCAGGCCGTAACGTCTCAGAATTTCCTGAAGGCGCGGTTCCTCCCGGGCGTATTCCCTCAGAGCGGGGATTATCCTTTCCACCGCTTCCTCCCGGGCCCGGGAGATAATGGTCCGCCGATCCCAGAGGGCAAAGGCGATCACCGCCACGGTAATGGAGGTGAAGATCCCGGTCACGATCCAGAGAAAGGTATAGAGCTGATCAAAGCGGTGATTGATCTCCTCGAAACGCTTATCGGAATATCTCTGCATCTCCTCAAAACGCTTGTCAGAGTATCTTTGCATCTCCTCAAAACGCTTGTCCATGTCCCTCTGCATCTCTTCAAAACGTTGATTGATGTCTTCAAAACGCTGGTTGATTTCTTCAAAACGTTTGTTGGTCTGCTCCATAAAGACCCGAAGAGTGGCCTTGATTTCGGCCACGTCTCGGAGGAGCTGCCGCTCCTCCTGAGGGGTGAGGGCCCGGGCCGGGAGGGCCCAGCAGAGGAGAAGGAGGATGATCAAGGCCTTTTTCACTCCTCTCTCCTTAAGCGATGCCGATCTCTTCATCGGTAAGGTAGCAGGCCGGGTCCGGGGCCCAGAGATCACCGGTGGCCGCTTCGGCCCTGACCCGGAAGTTCCCTGCACAGACCTCTAGAAAACGACACCGGGCACACCGGCCTTTCACCCACTTTTTCTTTTCCTTGAGCTTGGCCATCAGGGGATCCGAGGTGTCCATCCAGATCTGGCTAAAGGGGCGCTCCCGCACGTTGCCAAAGGAATAATGGCGCCAGAACTGGTCCGCATGCACCGAGCCCTCCCAGGAGACGCAACCGATGCCCACCCCAGAATTGTTGCCTCCGTTCATGCGCAGGAGCTCGTAAACCTCTTCGGCCCGAGGATGCCCCTCTCTTTTCATCCGCAAATAGAGGTAGGGACCGTCGGCATGATTGTCCACGGTAAGGACCTCCACTTTGAGACCCTTTTCGTGAAGCTCCTTGGTACGGTCAATGATGTAATCCACCCAGCGGCGGGTCTCCTCGTGGGAGAGGTCCTGCTCCATAAGCCGCGAGCCCCGGCCCGCATAGACCAGGTGATAAAAACAGATACGGGGGATCTCATACTCCTCCACCAGGTCGAATATACCCGGGATCTCCGCGGCGTTGAGTTTGTTTATGGTAAAGCGAAGGCCCACCTTGATCCCTTCGGCCTTGCAGTTCTCCACCGCCTCCATGGCCTTATCGAAGGCCCCTTTCACCCCCCGAAAACGATCATGCACCTCTCGCAAGCCATCCATGCTGATTCCCACATAGGAAAGTCCCAGCCTTTTGAGCTCCCGGGCCAGAGCCCGATCGATGAGGACCCCGTTGGTGGAAAGCACGGCCCTCATCCGAAGAGAGACCGCCCGGTGGATGAGGTCCAAGATGTCCGGACGCATCAACGGCTCCCCTCCGGAAAAGAGGACCACCGGACAACCGAAGCGGGCCAGATCCTCAAGAAGAGCCATCCCCTCCGCAGTGGTAAGTTCGTCTGGATGAGGATGGGGGTCTGCTGAGGCGTAACAATGGACGCAGCGCAGATTGCAACGTTTGGTCACGTTCCACACCACCACCGGCCGCTTGTCCACCGAAAATTGGAGGAGATGGGATGGGAGGTCCTTGGACCGGCGCCCGTAGCGCAGGGGATCCGAAGGCTCTACCGTGCCGCAATAAAGCTTGGAAATGCCGATCATCTCTGCCTTACCCTCTTAAAATTTTTTCTACGGCTCTTTTTAACTCTCCTCTTTCAAAAGGATAACACACATAGTCGTCGCAGCCAGCGTCTCGGGCCTTTTCCGACTCCTCCATGGAAAGGCACTTACATACCCCTACTACCGGGACTCTGGCCGTCCGGGTATGACTTTTAAGGAGAAGTACCGCGGCATAACCGTCGAGCTTAGGAATCTCTTCCTCCACGATAACCAAGTCCGGGGGAGCCTCCCGACAGAGGCGAATAAGGTCTTCCCCATCTGACACCCTTACTAGTCTGGCCCGCAGGCCCTCCAATTCCTTTTCCACTTGGTCGCTTACCGCTGGGGAGAGAGCGAGATAAATGAGGGGGGGTTTGGCCATTTTAGTCCAGACGGTAAGAGGTGCTCACCAGGCGGTTTAAAAACTCCTCGGGAGCAGTAACGGCCTTTTCCGGGAGCTCAAAGACCTTTTTTCCGGTGCGGTCATGCACCAAGCGCAGGCCGTACTCCAGCACACTCAGGATCCGGTCACAGAAGGCATATATTCCCTCGTCTCGCTTGATCACCTCGCGCAGGATGAGATCCCGGGCCTCTTCCGCAAAACAAACCCGGAAACCGAGCCGCCTCTCGTAGCTCTTTTCAAAGCTCTGGATCTGCCGCCAAAGCATGAGGACCTCCTCCAGGGCTAGCTGGGGGTCCAGGTCCTCTTTGCGGTGAAGGGTCAGCACCAGGTCCAATTTGGCCGGGGTAAGAGGGAGACGGTAACGCTCGAAAAAGCCCTTCTTGTGCTCCTGGAGGAAGGTCCGGAGCCGGCGCTCTTCCTCGAGACAAGCCTTTTTGAACCATTCCTTCCAGCGAGAGGCCCCGGGCTGGGCCCGCATCTCCGTCAGGACCTTTTCCGGCTCCAAGACCACCTCCCGGGTCACCCCCAGGAAGTGGAGTTTAGTACTAGGAAGGGCCTTCTCGAAGGGAATGAGCACCCGCTCTAACACCCGTGCTAAGGCCCGCGCTCCAGTGTTCTCCTGGGCTGCCCTGCGGGCCAGTTCCCGTAAGGCCTCGTCGGTGAAAGCCAGATCGATGCCGTAAGCACGAAAGTCGCGCTTCTTGCTTACGACGATCACGCTGTTGGGATTGGCCAAGATGTGATAGAGGTCCTCCTCGGTAAGAGGGTCAAAGACCGCAATCACCGGGAAACGGCCCACGAACTCCGACTCGAACCCGTAAGCGATGAGGTCCTCCGGGGTTACGAACCTGAAATAGTTAACCTTTACCTCTCTTTGAGATTCCACCTCCGAGAGGAAGCCCAGCTTTTGCTTGTGGAGCCGCTTACGGATGATCTCTTCCAGTCCTCCGAAGGCCCCGCTGGCGATAAAAAGGATGTAACGGGTGTTGATGGTATTGCGACGCCGGCGGCCGGTGCGCCGATAATATTCCACCGCTTCCATCTGACTAATAGGGTCGTGCGGGGTGCGCAGTTCCACTTCCGTCTCTTCCAAAGGCTTGAGAAGGGCCCGTTGAACCCCGGTGCGCGAGACATCAGGGCCGATAATGTGGCCGCTTGAGGCGATCTTATCCACCTCGTCCAGATAGACGATCCCGAAGCGGGCCCGCTCCACATTCCCATTGGCCTCCTGGACCAGATCCCGGATGAGATCCTCTACATCCCCGCCCACATACCCCGTTTCGCTGAACTTGGTAGCGTCTCCCTTGACAAAGGGGACCCCGATCTTGCGGGCGATGAGCTTGATCATAAAGGTCTTGCCCACTCCGGTGGGACCAATGATGATAATGTTGTTTTTCACGAAGCCTATCTCGTCGAAGCGTTCCCCCCGCTCCAGGAAGTATTTTACCCGGTGAAAATGGGTGCAGATCTTGGTGGCCAGAATACCCTTGGCCTCTTGCTGTCCGATGAGGTACTCATCCAGATAGGCCTCAAGCTCTTCGGGCTTGAGGTCGAAGTTGATAAGGGCGTTCTTTTCTCTTTCCGCCCAACCTGCGCGTTGAGGAACAAACCTCGAGGCCATGGTCAAAAATTATAACAACTCCTCGGGATCTCTATCAAGGGTTATCTTCAGCCCGGAGGACCAGCGGGGCTTCTCTTCCAAGAAGCGCCGCAGGGGCTGGTCCAAGGTCGAGGCCTTCTCGGTGCGCAGGAGGACCTGCCAGCGAAACCTTCCAGCGAGCCGGCTAAAAGGAGCCGGAGTAGGGCCTAGGACCTCCAGTTCGGGCCACTTTCGGAAGAATTCCGCGGTCCGTTCGGCGCCTTCGCGAGCCCTTTCCTCCCGAGTGGAGGTCACCAAGAGGAGACATAGGCGTTTAAAAGGGGGAAAGCCGAAGGTCCGGCGGCGGATCAGCTCCTCCTCGAAAAAAGTGCGGTAGTTCTGTCTCAGGGCCGCCTGAAGGGCATAGTGCTGGACCAGACGGGTCTGAAGAATTACCCGCCCAGGGAGCTTTCCTCGGCCAGCCCTCCCCGCCACCTGGACCAGCAATTGAAAGGTCCTCTCCGCGGCTCGATAGTCCGGAAGATGGAGTCCCCCTTCCGCGAGGAGGATCCCCACCAGGGTTACCCCTGGTAGATCGTGGCCTTGGGCTACCATCTGCGTTCCCACCAGGATCTGAATCTCTCCTCGGCGGAGACGCTTTAGCAATGCACAAAGCCTCTTTTCCGAGGTTACCGTGTCCCGGTCCAGGCGGGCTACGGTGGCCTGGGGAAAGAGGCGGCGCAATTCTTCTTCCACCTTCTCGGTGCCGATACCGGAAAGGCGAAATTCCGTTCCTTGACAAGAGGGACAAAGGGGGAAGGCCCGGAGCTCGTGGCCGCAGAAGTGGCAAAGGAGCAGCCCCTGGGAACGATGATAGGTAAGGGTGAGGGAGCAGTGAGGACAGCTCAACACCTCCCCGCATTCCTGGCAATAGACCGCGGGGGCGTAGCCCCGCCGATTGAGAAAGAGGAGGGCCTGCTCTCCTCGGGAAAGGGTCTCAGCCAGGGCCTCACGCAGACGCGGGGAAAAGATCTCCGGGCCGGTAAGACGCACCAACTCTACTTTAGGGAGTCTTCTCCCCGAGGGTCTTGCCGTAAGTCTTAGATAGCGGTAACGACCCCGAAGGGCGAAGTAGTAGCTCTTGACCGAAGGGGTGGCAGAGCCTAGAATCACCGGGACCCCGGCCAGCTGACCCCGCATAAGGGCGAGGTCCCGGGCCTGATAAGGCACTCCCTCGGTCTGTTTATAGGAGGGGTCATGTTCCTCGTCCACCACGATAAGGCCTAGGTTTTGAAGAGGGGCGAAGAGGGCTAGGCGAGTACCCACCACTATCCGTGCTTCCCCTCGGGCTACGCGCAGCCATTCCCCTGTCCGAGCCCCAGGGCTGAGGGCGCTGTGGAGTACCGCCACCTTCTGCCCAAAGGCCGCCACAAAATGGGTCTCTACATAAGGAGTTAAGGCAATCTCCGGGACCAGCACCAGAACGGATCTCCCTTCTTTCAGCACTCTTGCCGCGGCCTCCACATAGACCAGGGTCTTTCCGCTCCCGGTTACCCCGTGGAGGAGAAAGACCTCAAAGCCCCGCAAAAGGGCCCTTTGGATCTCCCGCAGGGCTGAGAGCTGTTCTCGGGTGGGCGAGGGCCTTTCTCCTCCCTCTACCACAGGCCCCCGTCTCATACGGGGAAGACGCACCCCCCGTGCCCGCTCTTCCCGGAAGAGGGCCTTTACAGCTTGGGAGCCGAAGATTTCTTCCAAAAAGCGCCGAGGCCACCGTCCTCGTTCGGCTAAGAATCTCTCCAGCGGGTTTTTGGGTTCTTCTCCAGTAAACTCTATCCAGAGTTCCTCCGCAGGCTTCAGACCGGAAAGGTCGGGGCACTCTTCCAACCATCCTTGGGCCATCCACTCCTCTAGCTCTTGGACTGAAAAACGCCGCCGGACCGCACGCAGGGAACGAGGCCTACGAAACCAGGAAAGAGAATCCGGAGCCAGGCCTTGGGCCAAGGCCTTTCGGCCGGCCTGGGTAAGATGGTACCGCTTCCGAATTTCCCGAAAGAAGCCCGGGGGAAAGGCCCGGCGAAAGATTTCCCCCGGAGAGGCCAGATAATATTCCTGACACCAGCGCAAAAAGCGCAAAAGTTCCTCAGGGATAAGAGGAACTTCGTCCAGGATCTCCTCTACCTCTCGGATCTCCCAAGGCCCGGAGGGAGCCGGGACCTCCTCCACCACTACCCCCACCATACGCCGGGTCTTTACCGGAACCAAAACCCGCACCCCTGGCGTGAGGCGGGTCTCAGAGGCGTAAGTCAAAGAAGTCCTCAGAGGAACTGGCAGAACAATGTTATAAAAGTGCAAGGTCTTCCCGAAGGTATCTTCGCAGTTCTTCTCCTATTTCGGGATCTCGGAGGGCGTAGGCCAGAATGGTCTTCACGAAACCGAGCTTGTTTCCTGTATCAAAGCGGGTACCTTGAAACTCCAGGGCATAGACCGGTCGTCCGTCGGCAATCATGGCAGCCACGGCATCCGTGAGCTGGTATTCTCCACCGGCCCCGCGAGGGATGCGCCTCAAATATTCGAAGATCTCCGGGAAAAACACATAGCGGCCGATGATGGCCAACTCTGAAGGGGCCTCCTCCGGGCGGGGCTTTTCCACCACCCCTTGGACCCGCCAGAGACCCCCTCCGAGATCTTCTCCGGAGATGACCCCGTAAAGGGAGACCTTCTCCCGGGGGAGTCTTTCCACCGCCACCACCGAGGCCTTGAGCTCTAAGGCTTTGTCCGCTAGTTGCTTAATGCAGGGCACCTCCGCCTGCACCAGATCGTCCCCCAAGAGGACGGCAAAGGGCTCCTTTCCCACCAGGGGAGCCGCGGTAAGGACCGCATGCCCCAGGCCCAAGGCCTTTTTCTGACGCACCGCCGAGAGGCTTTCCACCAAAGCGGAAACTCGGCGAACTTTTTCGAGAAGGGCGGTCTTTTTTCGTGCCTCTAGTTCGGTCTCGAGCTCTGGAGAAAGATCGAAGTGGTCCAGAATGGCCTCTTTGCCTCTAGAGATGACGAAGATAATCTCCGAAAGTCCGGCCTCTACGGCTTCCTCCACCACATATTGGATGGCCGGACGATCCACCACACAGAGCATTTCCTTAGGGATGACCTTGGTGGCGGGGAGCATCCGGGTACCCAACCCTGCTACGGGAAAGACGGCCTTGCGGATCACGGACTCACCTCCTCAAGGGTCTTGTAATAAGGTCCGTAAAGATTATCCCAATAAGAGCGGGCCTTCTGGTAGACTTCCTCAAAACGTTCAAGATCTTCGGGATGGCAAACGAGGTGCATGCCGGAGAAAAAGACCTCCCGGGGCTCCAGGGTCCGATACTGGGAGGTTATCCAGATGCGGAAAATGCGCCGATAATCCTGGGGTAAAAGGTCATTTTGGAGAAATTCCTCGCACTGGGCTACCACTTGGGGATTTTCCGTGCCGTAGAGAAGGACCTGAGGAATAAGAAATCTCAGCCACCGCCGCAATTCTTCCCGAGAGGTAAAACGGCGCACGGCATAACCCTGACGCTTCCAAAA
>QOAM01000069.1 GCA_003978075.1 Thermodesulfatator sp.
CCCCCCCCCCCCCCCCGCCCCCCCCCGCCCCCGCCCCCCCCCCCCCCCCCGGCCCGCCCTCCCGACCCGGCGGCGGTGCGGGAGGAACTACGGGACAGCCGGGACTACGCTATTTATTACAACGGGAAACCCGCAGCCATTATCGAGGTCTTTCGGGTAGGCGACCAGAATGTATTGCGTCTGGCCCGTACGATAAAGGAAAACCTCCCCCGCATCCGAGCCGAACTCCCCAAAAATCTCCACCTGGAGATCATGCGGGACCGCACGGAGATCCTCCTCTCCCGCATGAAACTCTTGGTGAAGAACATGCTCTATGGAATGATCCTGGTGATCCTTCTCTTGAGTCTCTTTTTACATCTAAATCTGGCCTTCTGGGTGGTCCTGGGGATTCCTCTTTCCTTTGCCTTTGCCCTCTGGATCATGCCCCATTTCCGGCTCTCCCTGAACATGATCTCCCTTTTCGCCTTTATCCTGGTCTTAGGCATCGTGGTGGACGACGCCATTGTGGTGGGAGAGAACGTCTTTCATCACCGGGAGAGGGGGGCCGGGCCTCTGGCTGCCGCGGTGGAGGGCACTCTGGAGGTAGCGGCCCCGGTGGCCTTTTCCGTGCTCACCACCATCGCGGCCTTCTGGCCTCTTCTCTACGGCGTCGGGGCCATGGGGCGCTTCATCCGGGTGATCCCGGCGGTGGTCATCTTGGTCCTTACCGGTTCGGTCCTGGAGGCCCTCTTCATCCTTCCCTCCCATCTTTACGAGTCCCGAATCCCCCGCAAGCCCCCACCTCTTTCCCGACCCCTGGAGGCCTTCGTTTACGGCCCTTTTAGAAGATTCCTCCTCCGGGCCCTGGAGTTGCGATGGTTCACCGTGTCTGCCCTAGTCGCCCTTCTCCTGGTGGTCTTCTCCCTTTGGCTTGGAGGAAGGATCCGCTTTACCTTTTTCCCCAAAGTAGAAGGTAATCGCATGGTGGCCACCCTGCACATGCCCCCAGGCACCCCCATCGAGGAAACCCTGAAGACCGTTCGGCGGGTGGAGGCTGCCGGGCTGAAGGTGGTGCACGAAGCCGAAAGGCGCCGCGGGATCCCTCTCTTAGAGTACAGCACCATCTCCGCCGGGGCCACCATTGTAGGGCCCCATGGAGGGGTGCCGGAGCTGGGCAGCCATGTGGCGGCGGTGGAGATTCGGCTGGTGCCCTTAGAAAGGCGGCCCGGGGTGAGCACCGAAGAGCTGGTGGCCGCTTGGAGAAAGGCGGTGGGAAACCTTCCGGAAGCCCGCTCTTTGACCTTCTCCGGGGAATTTTTCTCCATAGGAAAACCCGTTGCGGTAGCCCTCTCTCACTACGATGAAGAGCTCCTTAAGGCCGCGGTGGAGGACCTCAAGGCCCGGCTCCGCCAGATCCAGGGCCTATACGATGTGGAAGACAGTCTGGAGGAGGGCAAGGAGGAACTGCGCTTCCGTTTGAAGCCCGAGGCCTACACCCTGGGGATCTCTCTGCGGCACGTAGCCCACACGGTGCGGGCTGCCTTCTACGGGGCCGAGGCCCTGCGCTTTCAACGCGGCGAGGACGAGATCTCCGTCCTGGTGCGCCTGCCGCAGAAGGAAAGAAGCACCCTGGAGACCCTCAAACACCTCCGGGTGCGCACCAGCCAAGGGGTGGAGGTGCCTCTTCTCGAGGTGGCTGAACCCTATTTTGCCCCGGGGTATGTAAAGCTCGAACGTCTCAACCGCCGGCGGGTGATCTATGTGCGGGCCGAGGTGGATGAAAAGGAGCTTACTGGAAGCGAGGCCCGCAAACTCCTCAAAGAGAAGATCCTTCCGAAGCTCGCGTCCCGGTATCCGGGTCTTTCCTGGTCCTTTGCCGGGGAGGGAAGGGAGGAGGCCCGCACCATGCGCTCCCTCCAAAAAGAATTCATTTTGGCCCTCATCCTCATCTACATCCTCCTGGCTATACCCCTGCGCTCTTTTGGCCAGCCCGTGCTGATCATGTTGGCCATCCCCTTCGGGATCGTGGGGGCCTTTTTAGGACACCTCCTCCTGGGCTACCAGCTCTCCATCCTGAGCTTTTTCGGGATCGTGGGACTGGCGGGAGTAGTGGTCAACGATGCCCTTATCCTAGTGGATATGGTGAACCGCTTGCGGGCCGAGGGGGAACCTCTACGGCAAGCGGTAGAGGAATCCACCCTGCGGCGCTTCCGGCCAGTGATCCTCACCACCCTCACCACCTTCTTCGGTCTCCTTCCCATGATCTTCGAAAGAAGCCTTCAGGCCCGCTTTCTCATCCCCATGGCCCTAAGTCTGGCCTTCGGGGTGCTTTTCGCCACCGCCATTACCCTCCTTCTCATCCCCTGCGGCTACCTGATCCTGGAGGACCTCCGCACCGCCATCAGGCCCCCTCAAAAAAATCCGTAAAAGATCCCCGGCGGTGGGGATTTCAGACGGGGAGTTCTATCCTTTTCACTTCTCCGGTCTGCGTGTCGTAGAGGGCGAAGGTAGGAGGCCCTTCCTTGCCCAGGATCTCTCCGGGATTAATTACCAGACAATCTCTCACCCGCAGGACTTTATAAACATGGGTGTGCCCGCAGAGGACCAGGTGATGGTCTCCGGTGGCTGCCAGACCTCGGGCCAGATCCGGGTAATGGACCATGGCCACCGAAAGGCCCGCCACCTCGATGAAGGCGTACTCTCCATGAAAGTGTACGTTGGCGAAACGGGCCACCTGCCTTTCCAAGAGGAAAGGATCTCCGCGATTGTTTCCCTGAATAAAATGTACCGGCCCGGGAAACTCCGCCAGCACCGGGACCATAAAAGGAGAAATCAGATCTCCGCAGTGAAAAAGGAGTTCCGCCCCGGCCTCATAGGCCTTATGCAAGGCCTCTCGCAGATGAGGAATATGATCGTGGCTGTCACTCAGGATGGCTAACTTCATAAAGTCCTCCCACCGTCCTCTTTTTTACGGAAAGACTTTAACTCTCAAGGCCTCTTTACCCCCGGCTTTTTCATTCTACCTTCGAAGGGACCCTCTGAGAAAGGCCCTTTTTCAGGAAAGGCTTCTCCTCCAAGTCCCGCTTGGCTCCCAAGTCCCCCACTTTGGGCATTATCCTCTTCAAGAGAGATTTCCAACTTCTCGGAGGCTTCCAGGAGCCCGGAAGCCAAACAAAAATTCCCGAGACTAAAGCACCAAGCGGCGCTCGCGTTTGATGCGGTGGTCCAAGTAATAAAGGATGGGGACCACCATCCGGGAAAAGAGGGTGGAGGCCACTTCTCCGGCCATGAGCGAAAGGGCCAGCCCGTTGAAGATGGGGTCGAAGAGGATGACGAAGCTCCCCACCACCACCGCTGAGGCCGTAAGGAGCATGGGCCGGAAACGCACCGCCCCCGCATCGATCACCGCCTCTTCCAGTTCCCAGCCCTGGGCCAGGCGCAGTTCGATAAAGTCCGCGAGGATGATGGAATTGCGCACCACGATGCCCGCGCCGGCAATGAAACCGATCATGGAGGTGGCGGTGAAAAAGGCCCCCATCAGGGCATGGGCAGGAATGATCCCGATGAGAGACAGAGGGATGGGGGCCAGAATGACCAAGGGCACGGTGTAGGACTTAAACCAGGCTACTACCAAGAAGTAGATGAGGATCAGGCAGGCCCCGAAGGCTAGCCCCAGGTCTCGAAAGACCTCGTAGGTAACCTGCCACTCTCCGTCCCACTTCACCGCCCATTCTCGCGCGGAGAAGGGGAGATGAGTATAAAGGACCTTTATAGGGCTCCCATCCGGGGCCCGCATCCGGTGCAGGGCCTTGTTGATCTTGAGGATTCCGTAGATGGGGGCCTCCTCCTTCCCAGCCATGTCTCCCACCACATAGACCACGGGGTGGAGATTCTTGTGATAGATGGGATGCGGCAGGATGCGCTTCTGCCAAGAGGCCACCTCTGAAAGGGGAACCAACTTCCCGGTGAGGCTCTTTACACGGATCTCTGAAAGGTCCGGCAGCGAGGAGCGTTGGGCCTCGGGAAAACGCAGACGAATGAAAATGTCCTCCCGGGAGGTGGGATCGTGAAAGAGCCCCAGCACCTTCCCCGGAAGGGCGATCTCCAGGGCCTCCTTTACCCGCTCTGGGGTTACCCCCGAGAGGGCGGCCTTGACCCGATCCACCTTGAGGCTCCACTCCACCCGGGGCTCGGTCATGTACCAGTCCACATCCACCACCCCCGGGGTGTGGGCGAAGACCTCCTTGATTTTCCGGGCAAGCTCGATCTGGGCCTCGTAGTCCGGGCCATAGACCTCGGCCACCAGGGACTGGAGGACCGGCGGACCAGGGGGTACCTCGGCCACGGTGACCCGGGCCCGGTAGCGCCGTGCCACCTTGGTTACTAAAGGTCTTACCCGCTTGGCGATGTCGTGGCTCTGGAGCCGGCGGTGGTGCTTGTCCACCAGGTTGACCTGGATGTCCGCCACATGATCCCCCCGGCGCAGGTAATAGTGCCGAATAAGCCCGTTGAAGTTGAAAGGAGCGGCGGTGCCCACATAAAGCTGCATATTGGTGATCAGGGGCTCCTGCATCAGGGCCTGGGCCATCTCCTCCGTGGCCCTCAGGGTCTCCTCCAGCGAGCTCCCCTCCGGCATGTTCACGATGACCTGGAACTCGTTTTTGTTGTCAAAGGGAAGCATCTTCACGTAGACCACTTTGAAATAGATCAGGGTACAGGAAAGGAGGAAGAGTATGAGCACTACAAACAAGAAGGTCCAGCGCCAGAGGGCCCTCCGGATAAGGTGCCCCATGAACCAGCGATAGATGCGGGTTATCCAGGTCTCCTCGGTCTCGGCCTTAATGTCCTTAGGCAGGAAATGGTAGGCCGTCCAGGGGGTGATCACGAAGGCCACCATCATGGAAAAGAGCATGGCCACCGAGGCCCCCACCGGCATGGGACGCATATAAGGCCCCATGAGTCCCCGGACGAAGCCCATGGGAGCGATGGCCGCAATCACCGTGAGGGTGGCCAAGATCAGGGGGGCCTGCACCTCCACCACCGCCCCGACAATCACGTCACGGAAAGGCTTGCCCTTATTTTCCGGGAGATGAAGGTGACGCACGATGTTTTCTACATCTACGATGGGGTCGTCCACCAGGATACCGATACAAAAGATGAGGGCGAAAAGAGTTACCCGGTTGAGGGTGTAGCCGTAGAGGAAATAGATCAGAAGGGTAATGGCCAAAACCGTGGGCACGGCCACCAGGACCACCAGACTGGCCCGCACCCCCAGGAAAAGGGCGATCAGGATGGCCACCGAGACCGTGGCGATGCTCAGGTGCTCAAGCAGGGTGTCGGTCTTGTCCTTGGCCGTTTCCCCGTAGTTGCGGGTGACGGTGATGTGGAGATCCCTGGGGATGAGGTCCCCCCGCAAAGAGTCCACCTTGGCCAGGATCTTATGGGCCAGGCGGGTGGCGTTCCAACCCTTGCGCTTGGCGATGGCCAGGGTGACCGCGGGATAGAGCTTTCCCGGTTCTCCCTGGACCCCGGCTTCCCGGGCCGCCGGACCTGGGACCATGAAAACGTAATCTTCCGGCTCCTCCGGACCATCTATTATCCGGGCCACATCCTTGAGAAAGACCGGGCGCCCGGCTACGGTCTTAATCACGGTGTTCCCTAGATCCTTGACGTCCGAAAAGAAGTTGGAAAGGCGCACAAAAAAGGTCTCTCCCTCTCGGCGGTACTTCCCCACCAGCCGGGCCTGATTCTGGGCTTGAATAATCTGGGCCACCTCCACCGGGTCCAGTCCCAGGGCGTAGATCTTTTCCGGCTCGAGCTCAATGCGCACCTCCCGCCGGAGGCCTCCCTTAATAAAGGTCTCGGAGATGCCGGGGATGTTCCGCATCTCGTCGTCCACCCGGGCCACGATCTGCCGCAGACGAAAGGCGTCGTAGCCTTTCCCCCAGAAGGTCAGGGTCACAATGGGCACATCGTTGATGGAACGGGGCTGCAAAAGGGGCATGGAACAGCCTGGAGGGATCCAGTCCAGGTGCTGATAGAGCTTGTCATAGGTTTTGACCAGGCTCTTTTCTACATCCTGGCCCACATAAAAGCGCACCACCGTGAGAGCCCGATCGTTCATGGCCGTGGAATAGACATATTCCACCCCGGGGATCTCCCAGAGGAGCTTCTCCATAGGGTTGATCACCCGCTGCTCGATTTCTTGGGCCGTGGCCCCGGGCATCTCCACGAAAATATCGATCATGGGGACCACGATTTGGGGTTCCTCCTCGCTGGGGGTGTTGAGTACGGCAAAGACCCCCAGGGCCAGCATGGCCATCACGATGAGGGGGGTGAGCTTAGAATCAACGAAGTAGTTGACGATGCGCGCGATGAAGCCCCGGGTCTCATTCATGGACTAGGCTCCCTGGACGCGATCTCCTTCACGCAGCCCCAGAGGAGGACGGACCACCACGCGCTCTCCGGCCCGGACCCCAGAGAGGATCTCCACCACCGCCTCACACTCCTTAGCCGGACAGGCCGGAAGAAGTTCTCCACTCCGGCGGAAAAAGGTCTTGCCGATACGGACCACCCGGAGGACGACGCGCCCCTCTTTGCCCACCACGAAAAGGGCCTTAAAACCCCCTCGATCCACTAGGGCTGTCTGGGGAACGAAAAGCCCCCGCCTTTTTCCCACCGGGAAAAACACCCGGGCGTAACTTCCGGAGGGCAAGGAAAAATCCGCCGGGAGATCGGCCTTGACGGTGAAGGTGCGGCTCTGGGGATTCACCGCCGGCACCACCTCCGTGACCTTAAGGGAGAGAGAAAGCCCGGCTGAGGGAAAGGTGGCCACTATCTTTAGCCCCGGGGAAGCCTTCCCGTAGAGGGCCTCTTCCACCTGGAAGACCAGACGTTTACCCGCCTGGGCGCTTTCTACTTCGAGGAGAGGTTCTCCGGGTCCCACAAAGCTTCCGGCATCCACCCATTTACGCACCACTCTTCCAGAGAAAGGGGCCCGGATCACCGTATAAGGCAGGAGGCTGCGGACCTGATTTAACTGGGCCTCGACCTCTTTGATGCGGGCTTCCAGGGCCTTTTTTTGGGAGGAAAGGGCCTCATACTCGGACTTTTTGGCCTCGAATTCCTCCGCGGTGGCCGCCTCTTCTTGATAGAGCCTCTTAAAGCGGTGATATTCCGCTTCGGCGAAACGCAGGCGGGCCGAGACCGCGGAAAGCTCCCCGGCCAAGGCCTCTCGGGCCTGGGAGAGGGCCTGAAGCCTCTCCCGGATCTCCCGGTCGTCGAGTCGGAGGAGGAGCTCCCCTTGGCGCACCCGGTCGCCCTCAGCCACTCGTACCTCCTCCACAAAGCCCGCCACCTTAGAAGAGAGCCGGGCCCTTTTCTTGGGCTCCACCGTGCCTGGAAGTTCCCGGTAGAGGGTGACCTCTTCTTTCTGGAGGATCAAGGTCTGGACCTTGACCGTGTGTCCGGGGCGGAGGGCCTTCTTTTTCGGGCCCTCTTTTCCGCAAGCGGTAAAGGCCAGCAACAGGGCCAGGACCAGGAATCTCTTAAGGTTTTTCATGACAGGCCTCCCCGGGAGACAACTTCTGACCCATCAGGCCCGCCACAAACCGCAGTCTGGCAGCGGCGATCCGCAGGTCGTAAAGGGCTTGCAGGTGCATGAGGCGAGCCCGCTTGAGGGCCGTTTCCGCCTCCTGGAGTTCCACCAGCAGGGCCAACCCGGCCTGATAGCGCTTTTGCAGGAGACGCAGGCCTTCCCGGGCCTCGGACACGGACTTTGCGGTGACCTCCACCTGCTTGCGGGCCGTGGCCAGGGCAGAAAGGGCCTCGACCACCTGATGGGTTACCTCTCGCTGATACTGGCGCAGGCGGGACTGGGCAGCCAGCAGCTGGGCCCGGGCCTGAGAAAGGGCGGCCCGGTCCCGAAACCCTTTAAAAATATTGAAGTTCAGCTCAGCCATCAGGGTGTAGGCCTCGCCGTCGGCCCCTCCGGTGAGGGGATCCTCGGCGTTGGTCTCATAAACGCCCTTAAGGTTCAAGGAGGGTAGGAAGCGCCAGCGGGCCTCCTTTACCGCCAGGTGCGCCTGGCGCACCCGGGCCTCCTCCACCTTTAAGTCCGGTCGAAGCCTTCGGGCCGCACAGAACCATAACTCCGGTTTCCCTCGCGGTGCCTCGAAGGAGGAAGGCTTCTCAAGCCCCCAGGAGGTCTCAAGCGGCACTCCCAGGACCAAGTTCAAGGCCGAAAGGGCCACCCGTAAATCGTGCCGCCCGGCCTCCAGCTCCTTTTCCTGACGGGCCAGAAAGACCTCAGCCTCTAGGAGATCCGACTTCAGGGCCCGTCCGGCCCGAAAGCGGTTTTCCACCACCTTGAGGTTTTCCCGGGCCGTGCGCACCGCCTCCTCCAGGACCCGCACCCGGTCTTCCGCCAGAAGGGCGGTAAGATAGGCCCTCTCCACCTCAAAGAGCACCCGCTGCCTCACGGCCTCTAGGTAGTTCTGGGCCTGATCGAGGGCGATCCGGGCCCGCCGCAAGCCCAGGATCTCCCGCCCCTGATTGAAGATGGGCTGAGTGAGGACAAACTGGGTCTGCCAATTGGTGTAGTCCGCTGGATGGTTCAGGTGGTCCAGGAGAAAGTCCTCGGCCTTGAAGTTCTTTTGGGCCAGCTTGTAGGAGAAGACCTGTACCGGGCTATCCGTGCGGGCGTAGACTAGACGCAGATCTATCCGGGGGAGGAAGGCCCCACGGGCCTCTCGGACCCCGGCCCGGGCCGCAGCCACTTCCTGCCGGGCA
>QOAM01000058.1 GCA_003978075.1 Thermodesulfatator sp.
ATCGATAAAAATGGTAACATTACAATTTGTTCCTTACACGGAAATTGAAAATTTAACTAGCTTAGGTAGAATAAGATACCTTCAACTGGGTATGGTGGTACCACCATGACGGGCTGGCCCCGGTGGAGTATGAGGGAAGTCTCCGGAGGACTATTTGACTCACAAAATGGGCCTCTAGAAAATGCGGGGTGATTCAAACCCTGCGGCTTGCGGTCCTGACCAGGCAGGTATGAGGAATTTTTTTCCCCTGGGGTCAGGGGTCTCCGATTGAAAAAAGACACTTCTTGGGATAGCCTTTGCAAAAAAATTTTTTTGGAGGAGACGATGGGGAATACGCGCACCTTTGCCCTGTTAGGTCAAAGCGGGGCTGGAAAGACGGCCCTGACTCAGGCCATGCTGGAGCTGGCAGGGGAGAAGTTTAAGCGTCCTCCGGAAGGTCCCACTCATGCCCTGCGGGTCCATCACTTGACCTGGCAAAAGGTCCCGTACTTTTTCATAGATACCCCGGGGGACGACAACTTTTTGGGGGAAACGCGGCTTGCAGCTTGGGCGGCAGACTTTGCCGTATTGGTGGTGGATGCCACCTCTCCGGTCAAGGTGCAGTTGGAAAAGGCTTACGCCGCGGCCCGTGAGGAGGGACTTCCCCTCCTGGTTTTTGTAAATAAGCTCGATCAGGAAAAGGCCCGCTTAGAAGATACTCTGCACCATCTTCGGGAAAGACTTGAACTCAATCCCGTGCCGGTAGCCTATCCCTTGGGAGAGGAAGCCCAGCTCCGGGGGATCATTGATCTCCTCAAGCTTAAGGTCTATATCCCCGAAGGCCGTAAGGTGCGGGTGGAAAATCTGCCTGAAGACCTGAGACCCCGGGCGGAGGAGCTGCGCCAGAACATGGTAGAGTTCGCCGCTGAAGGGGAAGACGAACTCCTGGAAAAATATCTCGAGGAGGGAGAACTCAGTCCGGAGGAGATCTTGCGGGGGCTTAAAAGAGGTATTCTTTCCGGAAAGGTAGCCCCGGTAGTCGTGGGTTCAGTGATCCACCTCATTGGAGTGGCGCGATTGTTGGACGCCGTGGCTGAGTTTGGTCCCAGTCCCGCGGAGAGGGGAAGCTGGCTAGCCGAGGGGGATGGCTCCACCGAGGTCTCCCCTTCTCCGGAGGGCCCGGCGGTCCTCACGGTCTTCAAGACCCTGGTGGATCCCTACGCCGGGAGGCTCTCCTTGGCCCGGATCATTTCCGGAAAACTCTCCCGAGAAGGGGAACTTTACAATCCTTCGCGGGAGGCTACGGAAAGGTATGCCCATCTCTCGCTGGCCCAAGGGGACGAACTTCAAGAGGTGGAGGAGGCCGGACCAGGGGCCCTAGTGGTGCTTCCCAAGCTCTCCGAGACCCGCACCGGAGACACCCTGGTCTCTCCAGGGCTGAACCTGAGGATACCTCCTCCGGAACTTCCTCATCCGGTCCTCACTTACGCCCTGCATCCGGAAAGCCGGGCAGACGAGGACAAGATCGGTCCGGCGTTGGCCAAACTTCTGGAGGAGGATCCCACCCTGCGCGTGACCCGGGACGAGGAGACCCGGGAGCTTCTTCTCTCCGGACTAGGGCAAATCCACCTAGAAAAATCGGTAGAAAAGCTCCGGGAGCGTTACGGAGTCCGGGCCCGCATGAGTCTCCCCAAGATTCCCTACCGGGAGACCATCAAAAAGGCGGCCCAAGGGGTGATCTATCGCCACAAAAAGCAGACCGGAGGGCGAGGCCAGTTTGCCGAGGTGCACTTTCATGTCTTTCCTCTTCCTCGGGGAGAGGGCTTTGAATTCGTGGAGACCCTCACCGGAATGAACGTCCCCCGCAACTTTGTTCCTGCGGTGGAGAAGGGGGTGCGGGAGGCCATGGAAAAGGGACCGCTGGCCGGCTATCCGGTGGTGGATGTCAAGGTGCAGTTCTACGACGGGAAGTCGCACGAGGTGGACTCCTCGGACATGGCCTTCAAGATTGCGGCCTTTCACTGTTTCAAAAAGGCCATGGAGCAGTGTCAGCCGGTACTTCTGGAGCCGGTGATGGAGCTGGAGATCGAGGTCCCGGAGGAGAACATGGGAGATGTAATCGGGGATCTCAACGCCCGCCGAGGGCGTGTTCTGGGGATGGAGCCACGGGGCAAGATGCAGCTCATCAAGGCCCAGGTACCTCTAGCGGAGATCCAGCGCTACGCCTTAGACCTCAACAGTCTTACCGGGGGGCGGGGGACCTTTCGTATGCGGTTTTCGCATTATGAGGAGGTCCCGGCCCCTCTAGCCCAGAAGGTAATCGAGGCCGCCCGGGAGGAGAAGGCTGCGGCATGAGAGCCGGGGTCCTTACGGTAAGTGACCGCGGGGCTCGGGGAGAGCGGGAGGATCTTTCCGGAAGATTCTTGCAAGAGAAGTTAAAAGCGGCGGGGTTTGAGGTGGCGGCCTACGAGATCGTGCCCGACGAATACGAAGAGATCGTAGCCCTTTTGGTGGATTGGGCCGACCGCCTAAAGCTCGACCTTATCCTTACTACCGGGGGGACGGGACTTTCCCCGCGGGACATTACTCCCGAGGCTACACGAGCGGTATTGGAAAGGGAGGCTCCTGGGATTGCGGAGGCTCTGCGGGCAAAAGGGCTTCAGCATACCCCTTATGCCATGCTTTCCCGGGGACGGGCCGGCTTGAGGCGCCAGACCTTGATTATAAATCTTCCGGGATCTCCCCAGGCAGTGAAAGAGGCTTGGGAGGTGCTCTCCCCGGTCCTGAAACACGCCCTAGAGAAGATCCAGGGCTCGGGAGTGGAGTGTGCTTGAGGTTAGGCTGACCCAGAAAGTCAAGGCCGCAGGGTGAGCGGCCAAACTCCCGCCGGCGGAGCTGGCGGCTCTCCTGCGAAGTCTTCATTTGCCCCGGGTGCCGGAGCTCCTCCTGGGGGCGGAGCACGGCTCAGACGCTGCGGTCTATCGTCTCTCCGAAGATCTAGCCCTGGCGGCCACAGTGGATTTCTTCACCCCGGTAGTGGACGATCCCTATACCTTCGGTCAGATCGCTGCAGCCAACGCCCTTTCCGACCTTTACGCCATGGGGGCCCGGCCCATCCTGGCCCTAAATGTGGCTGGCTTTCCCAAAAAGGGCATGGATCTGGAAATTCTCCGGAATATCCTTCAAGGAGGGGCGGACAAGGTGGCTGAGGCCGGGGCGGCCCTGGGCGGAGGACACAGCCTGGACGACCCGGAGATCAAATATGGTCTGTGCGCCTTAGGGGTGGTGCATCCGGAAAGGCTGATCACCAACGCCGGGGCCCAACCAGGGGATCGTCTCCTCCTCACCAAACCCTTAGGCACAGGTATCCTTACCACCGCCCTCAAGGGCGGTCTCCTTTCTCCTGAGGATCCGGCCTACATTCGTCTCGTTGAAACTATGACCACCCTCAACCGGGCGGCTAGTGAGGCCATGGTGGAGGTGAGGGTACATGCAGCCACGGACATCACCGGCTTCGGCCTGCTGGGGCACGCCCTAGAGATGGCTGAGGCCAGTGAGGTGCGCCTCCGTATCTACGCCTCCCGCGTGCCTCTCCTTCCCCGCACCTTGGATTTCCTAAAGCTGGGCATGGCCCCAGAAGGCGATCTGGCCAATCAGATCTTCTGCGAAAAGAAGGTAAAGATAGCCAAGGGGGTAGATCCCCTCCTCCTTTCGGTCCTTTACGACGCTCAAACTTCCGGAGGGCTCCTCATCGCCGTCCCGGGGAGCCGAGCCGAGGCCCTTTTTAACCGCATGCTCGAGAAAGGGATGGTGGAGATAGCCTGGGTGGGAGAGGTCCTGGCCGGCGAGCCGGGGATTGAAGTTTATCCTTAAGAGGGCTTTTCCCCCACTAAAAGGAGATCTCGAGAGGGTAAAAAACTTTAGGAAACCTTCAAAGACCTAAGTACTCGCGGATCTTCTTCTCGAGGTATTCCTCGCCGGCGTAACCCAAAAGCCGCTTCACTACCTCTCCCTGGCGGTCGATGATGAAGGTGGTGGGGGTTATATAGACCCCGCCAAAGGCCTCCATGGTCTCTTCCGTGGCCAGCCCCACGGGATAAGTGATCTTCTTGGCCTCTACAATGCGCGGAAGAAGGGGCAGGGCCTCTTCGTCCACCATGAGACTCACGATCATAAGACCATCTTTCTTGTATTTTCGATAGAGCCTGGCCAGCTCCCGCAATTCTACCATGCAAGGGGGGCAATCGCTCTTGAAAAAGTTGAGTACTACCACCTTTCCCCGAAAGTCTGAAAGGCGATAGCGATGTCCATCAAGATCCGAAAAAGTAATGTCCGGACTCTTTTTGGGATAGGAAAACCCCATCCCGGTGAGGACTAAGGCTAGAAACAGGATCAGGAAGCGGAACCTTTCCCGCATAAGACCTCCTCCCTTAGCTCTTTTAAGAGAAATTCTAATCCCTCTGCTAGGCGTTCGGCAAGGAGGCGCCCTTTGTCTGGACTGGCCTTGGTAGGGTCTCCCCAGATCCCTCCGGGCCAGAAGTCCCGTTTAGCAAAGACCAGGCGATAGCGAGGAAAACGGGGGTACTCCTCAGGGGGTAAGCTTCGTACCAAATGGGGGTGAAAGTGCTGGATAAGGGAGGTCTCCCATTCCCCGGCATGGGAATCCCCGGGGGTCTCGATTAGATCCCCGGCTCGCTCCCGGAGGAGGTCGAGAAGAGAGACCACGGCTAGGGCCGCTTCTGGGTGGTGGGCCAGGAATTCTTCCGCCGCATCCAGGATAAAGGCCAGGTGCGTGCCTCCGGCATGCCCGGAGAGGAGGAGAAAGGCCCGAAAGCCCTGTTTAAAAAAACCCTTAAGGAGGTCGAGCACCAGGGCCCGCAGGGTCTCTCCCCGCAGAGATACGGTCCCGGGATGCTCGGAGGTGCTACGGCAGAGCCCATAATAGACCGGAGGGGCCACCAGGGCTCGGCCCCTTTGGGCCGCAAGCTCAGCCACCCCATAGGCGGTATAGAGATCCGTGGCCAGAGGGAGGTGCGGCCCATGTTCCTCCACCGAACCCAGAGGAAGGATCACCGGAACCCCTTCCCGGGCCAGGGCCTCCACCTCCGGCGAGGTCATCTCCTCCATGCGCATGGCAAGCCCCCTTCTCTTTCCAAACTCTAAGGGGCGAAGGCCCTCCCTGCAAGAATTCCCGTCGGGAATTAAAATTAAAGATGTGAAGCGTGTATTTCTCAAGACTTTCGGCTGTCAGATGAACGAGTACGACTCGGAGCGCATGCTGGCGCTCTTAAGGGGAGAGTATGTTCCCTGCAGACGGCCGGAAGAGGCGGATCTCATCCTGGTCAACACCTGTTCGGTAAGACAAAAGGCCGAAGAAAAGGTTTACAGTCTGGTGGGCCGTTTCAAGCAGCTCAAGGCCCGGCGGCCGGAGGTGGTAATAGGGATTTGCGGGTGTGTGGCTCAGCAAGAGGGAAAACACCTGGTTAAGCGTCTTCCGCATGTAGATATGGTCCTAGGTCCGCGGAGGATCTTTCACCTGCGGGAGGCCTTGCGAGAAATCGAGGCCGGACATCGTCCGGTGGTCTGGGTGGAACTCGACGGAGATTGGTCTCCTCCCCCTCCCGGACCTCTGGGGGAGCGGCCGGTAAAGGCCTATGTGACCATTATGCAGGGGTGTGACAACTTCTGCTCTTACTGTGTGGTCCCTTATGTGCGCGGGCGGGAGATAAGCCGGCCCCCAGAAGAGATACTGCGGGAGGTGGAATGCCTGGTCTCGCAAGGGGTGAGAGAGGTGACCCTCCTGGGGCAGAATGTCAACTCTTACGGACGCAAGGAGCAAGGTTTTCCCAGCTTTGCGGAGCTCCTGCGCCTGGTCTCGGAGATCGAGGGCCTGTGGCGTCTGCGCTTCACCACCAGCCATCCCAAGGATCTTTCTCCGGATCTCATAGAGGCCTTCGGGGAGTTGGAAAAACTCTGTGAGCACCTCCATCTACCGGTCCAGTCGGGTTCCAACCGCATCCTGCGCCTCATGAACCGCAAATACACTCGAGAGGAGTATCTGGAGAAGGTTCGGCGGCTGCGGGAGGTGGTTCCGGAAATCGCTCTGACCACAGACCTTATCGTGGGCTTTCCCGGGGAGACGGAAGAAGACTTCCGCGAGACCCTTGCTCTTCTTGAGGAAGTGCGCTATCAAGAGATCTTCTCTTTCAAGTATTCCGATCGGCCTTTGGCCCGGGCCCGGGATTTCCCGGAAAAGGTCCCGGAGGAGGTCAAGGCCGCGCGTCTAGCGGAGGTGCATCGGGTTCAGGCCCGGATCACCGGGGAGATCTACCGAAGCTATCTGGGCCGGCAGGAGGAGATCCTGGTGGAGGGAAGGAGCGAGCGCAATCCCGCTTTGTGGACCGGGCGCACACGCACCAACCTGGTGGTAAACTTCTCTGCCCCGGAGGATCTGGATTTGAAAGGGGCCCTGGTTCATGTTTTGATTAAAGATACAGGCAAGCACTCCCTGCGGGGAGAATACCTTGCAACCTTAAAAGGGCCGTAAAGGAGGCCGTGATGAAGGTCAAGATGAGAATCCAGGCGGTGGCCATGGATCCGGTGACCAACAGCCCGGTGATGATCCTGCGGGAGGAGGGAGGAGAAAGGGGTCTTCCCATCTGGATCGGGCTGCTGGAGGCCACGGCCATCGCCAGCAAACTGGAAAACATCGAGTTCCCGCGTCCCATGACCCACGATCTCCTCAAAAATATCCTGGATCAGCTCCAAATTCGTGTCCCTCGTATCGAGATCTGCGACCTGCGAGAAAACACCTACTATGCCCTCATCACCCTGGATCTCGGAGGCCGGGAGATCCAGATCGACGCCCGGCCCAGCGACGCCGTGGCCCTGGCTCTGCGCACCGGGGCGGAGATCTATGTCTATGAGGAGGTCTTAGCCAAGAGTCAGGCCCTGGCTGAGGAGGCTCGCCGTCAGGCCGAAGAGCAAATGGCCGCTGCGGGCACCGAGGAGGAAAAGGAAAGACTCAAGGATCTTCTGGAACAGCTCGACCCCAAGGCCTTCAAGTACAAGATGTAAGCCGAAATGAAGCTTTACCGTAAGCGAGAAAAGTTTTCCCAACTGGCTTCTCAAAATTGCCGAATATACCTGGGTGGCTGATATTGGGTTCTTTGATGGCCATAGGTCTGGTCATTTTAGGTTTAGCCTTAACCCCGGAGGAATATTATGGATAGTTTTACGATTTTTCTCCTGGCGGTAACTTCTATTGCCCCCCTCGGCTCTCTATGGCTTTATCTGGAAGAACGCAGATCCAAACGCTATGTTTGATCTTCACTGTCATTCCATCTTCAGTGACGGGGAGCTCATCCCGGCGGAGCTTCTGCGGCGGGTAACGGTGCTGGGTTATGAGGCCGTGGCCATTACTGACCACGCCGATCCCTCCAACCTGGATCTTATCCTTTCCCGCATCCGGAGGGCTGCCGAAGAGCTCAATGGAGTGAGCTCCTGCCGCCTCCTCCCGGGGATTGAGATCACCCATGTTCCTCCACCGCTCATCCCGGAGATGGTGAAACGGGCCCGGGAGCTCGGGGCGGAGATCGTGGTGGTCCACGGGGAGACCCTGGCCGAGCCCGTGGCCCCGGGGACCAACCGGGCGGCCCTGGAGGCCGGGGCGGACATCCTGGCCCACCCGGGACTCATATCCGAAGAAGAGGTACGCCTGGCTGCGGAAAAGGGGGTGTTCTTGGAGATTTCCGGCCGTAAAGGGCACTGCCTGGCCAACGGACATGTGGTCCGGCTGGCCCGGAAATACGGGGCCCCGCTGGTCATCAATTCCGATGGGCACGCCCCGGGAGATTTCCTGACCCGGGAGGAGGCCCTGGCCGTGGGACTCGGGGCCGGTCTCAGCCAGGAAGAGGTGGAGGCCCTCTGGCGCCGGGCACGAGAGAGGTTCCTCGGTGGATCTTAAAAAATTCTTCCTCGAGCAGGGCTTTCCGGAGGAGACCTTAAAGACCCCTCCGGAGGTCGTCCTCACTCTGGGGCTTTCTCCCCAGAGGGTGCGGGCGGCTCTGGCTGTAGTCTCCGACGGGCGCCCCCTCCTGGTGGCGGACTACGCCCCTGGGGCGGTGAGGTCCCGTCTGCGGGGTCTCCTGGCCTACGCTCGTCTGGCCTTTCCCCGGAAGCCTCCCCCTTTGATCCTTCAGACCAACGGGCAAGAGTTCGCCTTGGCGGAGGTGGCCTCCGGAAAGGAAATCGCCTACGGAGGGCCGGAGGTGCTGCCTCCTTGGGAGGCCTTAAAAAATTGGCCCGCTCCTCCCCCGGTGGAGCGCCGGAGGCTTCCGATAGAAGAGAAGGTGCTTTTTATTCACTCCACCGGAGGCTGACCGCCCAAGCGGCAGGGTCCCTGCCGCCTAAATCTCTGAGTAATCGCTTCGGTTGAGGGTGCTTATCCCCTGCGGATTTCGGTGATGCGGCGGGTATGGGGATCGAAAGAGATGCCTACAGGGATGACCTCAAGGCCTTCCGCCCGGTATCTCTCGGCGTAGCCCTTCTCCTCAATCTGGCGCAGGGCCTCCTCCGCACTCTCCCCGGCCTTGAATTCGAAGACAAAGACCCGGTTTTCCCCCTCGTAGCGCACGGCCATGTCGAGCCGCCCCCGGTGACCCAGCACCTCGCTTTCGGCCCGATACCCGGAAAGGGCTAGCGCCAGGTAAAACACCGTGTGGA
>QOAM01000084.1 GCA_003978075.1 Thermodesulfatator sp.
AAAGCCTCTCATATTTAAGCGTGCAAGTGATATTCTTTCTCCTTGGGTAGGAGAAACAGAACAAAAAATTGCTGAAATATTCACAGAAGCACAAAATAAAAAAGCGGTTCTTCTTATCGATGAAATAGACAGTTTTTTATATGCTAGAAGCTTCTCTTATCATTCTTGGGAAATAACTCGAACAAATGAATTCTTAGCAAGAATAGAATCATTTAATGGTTGGTTAATCTGTACTACTAACTTCTACGAATTACTTGATGAGGCTTGTTTAAGAAGATTTGACATTAAAGTTCGTTTTAAACCCCTTAATATTTCGCAGATCTTACTGCTTTTCGAAAAAATTTTGGGGAAAGAGGCTCTTTTGAAATATAAAGATCGTCTTAAAAAACTTAATCTTACTCCAGGAATGTTTGCTATAGTCTACCGCAGATTAAAACTTTTAGAAGATTTTTCCCCAGAAACTTTTATAGTTGAACTAGAAAAAGAAAGTAAAAATATTCGCAAATCTCCTTTAGGCTTTAGACTATAGTCCCAGATTTTGCATTTGAGGGGGCCGAGGATTTTCTTCGGGAGATTCTTGGCCAGCCCCCAGGGTGCTTGTTAATTTTTTGTGTGTTTGGACCTAGAAGTCATCTTTTTCGTGCCTCTGCCTGAAAAGAAGCCTCAAAGGCTGTTTTAGAAAATAGAATTACGCAACAGAGCAAAATGGGATTAAGATGTCCTGAGGAAATCTGTGAAGAGTTTTGGGGGGTCTAGCCCCCAACACAAAGAGGACTTTAGAGATCATGCGTAAGGTTTTGGTCTTTTTTCTTTTTTTGTGCTGGGTACCTCAGGCCCTGGCCCTCATGAGTCCCGAGGAGGAGGCCGAACTAGGGCGGAAGATCCTGGCCGAGATCCGGGCCCAGGCGGAGATCATCGAGGATCCGGAGCTTACCCAGTATCTACAGCGCATTGGTCAGCGCCTCTTGCGCCATGCCGGCCCGCACTACTTCACCTTTCACTTCTTCATCCTACGGAACAGCGCCCTCAACGCCTTCGCCCTCCCCGGAGGCTACATTTTTGTCACCTCCGGCCTCATCGAGGAGGTGGACCGGGAGGACGAGCTGGCCGCCGTCCTGGCCCATGAAATAGGCCATGTGCAGGCCCGGCATGTGGCCCGACGTCTTGCGGCTCTCCAGCGCCTCCAGCTTGCCACTGCCGGCCTCTCCCTAGCCGGTCTCTTGCTGGGCGGGGGAAAAGCCGGGAGTGCGGTGGCGGTAACCTCCTCGGCCCTGGCCCTCACCCGGGCCCTGGCCTACAGCCGGGCCGATGAGGAGGAGGCAGACCGACGGGGCTTCGAATACCTGGTAAAGGCCGGCTATGACCCGGCGGCCTTTCTCTCCATCCTGGAAAAGATCGTGCGCCACCGCTGGCTCCTCACGGAGACTGGTCCCAATTACCTCCTTACCCACCCCGCTCCCCCGGAGCGGATCGCCTATCTGGAGAGTCTGGTGCAGCGTTACCCCTCCCCTAAAAAGAGCCCGGGAGACACCTTCTATCTCCGGAGACTCCAGGTGCGGCTCAAGGTCCTTACCCACGACCCGGGCAACCTGGTGGTGCGTTATCGCGAGGCCCTCAAACTCTCCGACGACCCCATGCTTCGCTACGGGTTGGGGCTGGCCCTGGCCCGTAGCCGGTTTTTCCCCGAGGCCCTTCAGGAACTTTCCCTAGTGGTTCGAGCCTTCCCCCATCGCGACTACTTTCGTCTGGACCTGGCCGAGGTCTATTTCGAGGCCGGGCAGTATCGGCAGGCGCAGGCCTGGCTGCGGGACTACCTTTCCCGTCACCCGGGGAACCTCCGGGCTCGCTGGCTCCTGGCCCGCACCTACCAGGAGCTCCATCGCTGGAAAGAGGCCCTGGCAGCCTTTAAGGAGCTGGAACCCAAGCTCTCTGACCTTCCGGAATTTCACTACTACTACGGGCGGCTCCTTTCCGAGGTGGACCGAGAAGGCCGGGCCCACTATCACTTTGCGCGCTACTTCGCCCTTAAGGGTGACTTCCGCGTGGCCCGCTATCATTATCGCCAGGCCCTGAAATACCTGCCGCAAAAGGACCCCTTGCGCGAGAAAATCGCTCAAAAACTCCAGGCCTTGGGCCCTCCCAAGTCCTAAAGGTGACAGAAAAAGACCATGAAAAAGAGCGTAAAAATGGCGAACTTGGAGGCAAGGAGGGTTTCCCTCAACGCAAAGAGACTTTCTCAGGAGTCCCAGCCTCGGCTTGAGAATTCTTGATTTTTGTTTTGGAGCTTGTTAGGAGCTAAATTATGGGCAAGGGATTCCTTTTCGTATTGGGGGCCTATCTTCTGGGATCCATTCCCTTTGCCCTGGTGGTGGCCCGGCCCTTAGGGGTGGATCCCCGACGGGCCGGCTCCGGCAATCCCGGGGCCACCAATGTAGCCCGGCTCCTAGGAAAGAAGTGGGGGGCCCTGGTTCTGGTCTTAGACCTGGGAAAGGCCCTCCTTCCCACGGCGCTGGCCCGGGCCTGGCTTTCTGATCCCTGGTGGGTGGCAGCCACAGGTCTTTCCGCCTTCCTGGGACACCTCTTCCCCTTGTGGCTAGGCTTTAAAGGGGGCAAGGGGGTGGCCAGCGCCGCCGGAGTGCTTCTGGTCCTCTGTCCCAAGGCCTTGACCCTTCTCCTTCCGGTCTTCGTCCTGGCTGTAGCCCTCTCCGGGTATGTCTCCGTGGGCTCTCTTACAGCCGCGGCCTTGGCCCCGGCGGGGGTTGGGCTCTTCTACCCCCAGGCGGCCTACTTCTGGATGACCCTCTCCATGGCCCTCCTTATCTGGGTGAAGCACCGAGCCAACCTGCGACGCCTCCTGCGGGGAGAGGAAAAGAGCTGGCGGAGGGCCTGATGGGCGTGCGGGAAGAGCTGCGGAAGAAGGGCTATCGCGTGGGAAACCTTCTCCTGCGCACCTCTCCAGAGGAAATGGAGGTCTGGGTGGAGGGAGGGATCCCGGAGGGCGAGGCCTGGGAGGCCCTCAAGCGGCACCTGAAGGAGATCGGGATCACCGGCGTCCTCCCGCAGCCCGAGATCCGTGAAGACGGGAAGGTGCTTGTGGCCCGGGGCCTTCCTCCTACCCCCGGAGAGGACGGTCGTCTGGAACTCCTGGTGGATCTCACCTACGGCCCCAAAAAGGTGGACAAACACCGGGTGAATTTCCGGGAGATGAACCTGGTGGTCTCCGTGCGGGCCGGCACCCCGGTGGCCAAAAAGATCCCCCCACGCCCCGGCCAGCCCGGATATAACATCTGGGGAGAGGTCCTGCCGCCCCCGCCGGTCAAGGATGTGGAGCTCCTTCCCGGAGAGGGCCTCCGCCTGGACGAAAAGGGGGAGGTCCTTATAGCCGAAAAAACCGGCTGCGTGGTGGAAAAAGAAGGACGGTTGGCCATCCAGTCCACCTACACCCTGGAAGGGAACGTGGACTGGGAGTCCGGGAATGTGCGTTTTCTGGGAGAAAAACTTACCATTACCGGTGGGGTAAAACGGGGCTTTCAGGTGGAGGCCGAGGGAGTGGTGGAGATCCAGAGTGGGGTGGAGGACGCGGCCCGGATCTCCGTAAAGGGGGATCTTTTCATCGGGGGCCTAATCCACGGGGAGGAGACCTACATCGAGTGCTCCGGAGAGGCGGTCCTTCATAGCGTAGAATACGCCACGGTCAAAGTAGGGGCGAATCTCACGGTAAAGGATTACCTCCTCCAGGCCCGGGTGAAGGTGGGCTGGAATCTTACGGTGATGGAGGGACAGGGTCTGGTGGCCGCCGGGGAGGTCCAGGTGGGCCAGAAGGCCACCGTAAAGGTGGCGGGGAACGACTCCTTCGTCCCCACCCTCTTTCACATCGGAGCCCCGCCAGAACTTTGCGAGGAGATCGAGCGCCTGCGAGGGGAGCTTACCCTACTGGACGAGACCACGGAGAAGCTTCGCAAGGCCTTGGCCTTGGGACTCAAACTCAAGAAGGAGGGCAGACTCACCCCGGAGAAGCTCCAGATCCTCTCTAAGCTCCACAAGATTTACGGAGAGAAGCTTCGGGCCCAGGCCGAGACCCAGGAAAAGCTTCGAGAAAAAGAAGAGGCCCTCAGAGACTATGAGAAATACACCCTGCAGATCTTGGAAAAGGCCTTTCCCGGGGTGCGGGTCTCCATCGGCCGCCACTCCTATCAGGTAAAAGAGGTCCTTCAGGGCCCCGGGGAGTTTTATCTGGAAGAAGGAAAAATTCGCTACCGTCTCTTAAGCGGAGAAGAGGGCTCTTAGGCGTTCCAGAAAGCGTTCCGCCTCCTCCAAGCTAGCAAACTCCAGACGAAAGCGCGGTTTCCCTTGGGCCATTTCTACTTTCACCCGGGCCCCGATAAGGCGGGAGAGCTCGGAGGAAAGGGCCGCGAGGTCCGGGTCTTCTGGTGGGCGGCTCCTGGGAGGTGGGGGTCCTTTTTTGAGGCGCTTCACTAGCCGTTCGGTCTCCCTTACCGAAAGCCCCCGGCGCAGGACCTCTTCGCGGGCGGCAAGCATGCGCTCCGGATCCTCTAGGCTGAGAAGGGCCCGGGCATGGCCGGCGGAAAGGCGACCTTCCCAGAGGTCCTCTTTGATCTCCTCCGGCAGACGCAAGAGCCTCAGGGCGTTGGCCACCGTGGAGCGGTCCTTGCCCACCCGGCGGGCCACTTCTTCTTGGGAAAAGCCGAAATCTTCCATCAGGCGCCGGTAGCCCTCGGCCTCCTCCAGGGGATTGAGGTCCTCCCGCTGGAGATTTTCGATAAGGGCCACGGAGAGGGCCTCCTCATCGGAGAGGGCCTTGACCAGCACTGGAACTTCCTTTAGCCCGGCCATCCGAGCCGCCCGGAGCCTCCTCTCTCCGGCCACCAGCTCGTAAGTCCCGGCCCCGATCTCCCGCACCAGGAGGGGCTGCAATATGCCCCTTTCCCGGATGGATTCGGCCAGCTCCTGCAGATCCTCTTCGGAGAAGCGCCTCCGGGGCTGAAAGGACGAGGGTAGGATGGCCTCCACCGGCACCTGCCGCAACTCTCCCTCGGCCTCCGGCAGGAGCGCCGCCAGCCCCCTACCCAGCCGTCTTTTTTTGGTGGGCACGTTCCTCTACCTCCCGGGCCAGTCTACGAAAGGCTTCTGCCGCCGGTCCCCGGGGATCATAGACCGTGATGGGTTTCCCATGGCTAGGGGCCTCGCTCAGCCGGACCGTGCGGGGGATCATTTCCTCAAAGACCGTCCAGCGAAAGTGCCTCCGCACCTCCTCAGCCACCTCCCGAGAGAGCCGGTTTCGTTTATCGTACATGGTGAGAACGATTCCGAAAAGGAAAAGCTCTCGGTTGAGCCCCTCCCGTACCCGGCGCAGGGTCCGCACCAGAAGCGAAAGCCCCTCAAGGGCGTAGTACTCGCACTGCAGAGGGATGATCACCCCTTGAGAGACGCAAAGACCGTTCACCGTGAGGATGCCCAGGGAGGGAGGAAGATCCACCAGCACAAAATCGTAGCGGGAAAGGAGAGGGGAGAGCGTCCGGCGCAGGAGCCATTCCCTTTCCGGGAGTTCCAGGAATTCGGCCTCCGCTCCGGCCAGCTCCACCGAGGAGGGCAGAAGATCCAGACCGAAGGGGGTCTTCACCAAAAGCCTTTCAGCCGGGGTCTTCCCCACCAGGGCCGCATAAAGAGATCTTGCGGCAGAGACCCTCACCCCCAGACCGCTGGAGGCGTTAGCCTGAGGATCGGTGTCTACCAAGAGGACCTTGCGGCCCCTCTCGGCCAGAGCCGCGGCCAGATTTACCGCCACGGTGGTCTTACCCACCCCTCCCTTCTGGTTGGCCAGGGCCAGGATCATGCGTGCGGGAGGTAACGCTGGAGGAGACGCGCTAGCTCCTGCAGGGTGTAAGGTTTGCGGAGAATACCCGCAAAAAGCGTGCTCTTTTCGCCCAGGCTCTTGGTATCCACTACATAACCCGTGGAAAGGATCAGAGGCGGGGGATCTTCCTGATCTTTGAGCCTTTCAGCCACCCAGAAGGCTCCCTTGCCTCCGGGCACGGTGAGATCGAGGATGAGGAGATCAAAGGGGCGTCCCCGGGCCCGGGCCTCCTCCCACTTGCGAAGGGCCTCTTCCCCCTCTACGGCTGTCTCTACCTCCAGACCCAGCTGGGAGAGGGCCTCGGAAAGGAGGACCCGGATAGGCTCCTCGTCATCCATGACCAGGACCCTCCCAGAAAACCTCGAGGGAGGGGGTGGAGGTATTTCCTCCTCCCTCGGCCGGCCTTTCCGGAGCCTTTCCACCGGGAAATAGATCCGGAAACTGGCCCCCTGTCCGGGCTCAGAGGCCGCCTCCACCCTGCCGCCGTAGCGTTCGGCGATGCTTTTCACCACCGCCAGGCCCAGGCCGGTGCCCGCGGGCTTGGTGGTGAAGCCGGGCTCAAAGATGAAGGGAAGGATCTCCGAAGGTATGCCCGGACCGTTGTCCCGAAAGGTGAGGATCAGCTCCCCCTGTTGGACTTCGGCCCGCACGAAGAGATCGCCCCCTTCGGGCATGGCCTCCAGGGAGTTGATCACCAAGTTCTGGACGAGCTGGGCCAGGTGAGAGGCATCCATGTGCAGCGGGGGAAGCCCCGGAGGGACCTCCAGGTGAAACCTCACCGGACGGCCGTGAAGGAGGAACTTCAAGAAGTCCTGGAGGAAGTCCTTGAGCACCACCTCCTTCGGGG
Organism: Thermodesulfatator sp.; assembly: GCA_003978075.1. GTDB lineage: Bacteria > Desulfobacterota > Thermodesulfobacteria > Thermodesulfobacteriales > Thermodesulfobacteriaceae > Thermosulfurimonas_A. The sequence continues at coordinate 6,723 of QOAM01000084.1, forward strand.
CGGGAATATCTCCCTTGGAAAAGATCAGGAGGTCCTGGGCCAGGTGACGGGCCTGCGAGGCCACTCTCTCTGCCCGGCGCAGGATCTCCAAGGCCGGCTCCTCGGTAAGACGCCGCTCTAAAAGCTCCAGATTCCCGATGAGGGAGGTGAGGAGGTTGTTAAGGTCGTGGGCCACCCCTCCAGCCAGCAGCTCCAGCGCCCGGTACTTTTCCATCTGCAGCCGTTCCTCTTCCAGGCGCTTCCTTTCGGTGATATCCTGAGCCAGGCCGAGATAAAGTTGACGTTCTCCATACCGGAGCACGGAGCAATAGACCTCCGCCGGAAAACGGCTCCCATCCCGCCGCAAGGCCTCCACTTCCACGGCCTGACCTTCCACGCAGCTTTTTCCCGTTTCTTTCAACCTTTTGAAACCTTGAAGATACCGCTCGTGGTATTCGGGCGGGGCTAGGGTGAGGTGAAGGTCTCGGCCCTTGATTTCTTCTTCCCGGTAGCCGAACATGCGCTCCGCTGCGGGGTTGAAGTAGGTGATCTTGCCCTCCTCGTCCAGGAGGACGATGGCCAGGGGGGCGCTTTCCGCCAGGGCCCGGAAACGGGCCTCGCTTTCCGCCAAGGCCTTCTGGGTCTCGCGCAGGGCGGTGATGTCCTGAATATGACTCCAGATCTCTTCGCCCTCCTCCAGGTGGAAAAGCTTGGAGGAAATGAGGTAGATTCTCTCTTCACCGCAGGAGTCCCTCAGGCGGGCCTCGAAACCGCAAACCTGGCCCTCCCGGCGCAGGAGCTCCACGAAGCGCTCCCTTTGGCGGGGGTCGATCCAGAAGTCCTGAGCAGAGGCCTGAGAGAAGTCACAATCTTCTGGGCACCTGAGCTGTTCCCGAAAGGCCCGGTTGACCGTGAGGATGCGCCCCTCCGGGGTGGTGACCACCAGGGCGGCAGGGGATTCCTCGAAAAGCAAACGCCAGCGCTCCTCCAGGACCTTGCGCTGGTGGATGTCTATCAGGAGGTTGATACGATAGCACTTCCCGGTGAAAGGGTCTTGCCAGAGTCCGGAGGTGGCCAGGTACCAGCGCCCGTCCAGTGGGAAACGCACCTCCCAGGCCTCCACCCCCCCTTCAAAGATCTTTTCCGCCCGGCAGTTTCGGCAGGGGGAGGGCCTTCCGGTAATGACCTCGTAACACTTGCGTCCCAGGGGATTTTCCCCCACTTTTTCCCGGAGGATGCGGTTGGCAAGGAGGATACGGTAGTCCTCGTCGGCCAGGTAACAGGGCCCAGGGACCAGATCGAGGAGGGCCCCCAGCAGTGCGCCGGAAACAGAAGAGGTCTCCTCGCCGACCAGACGGCGCACCAAGTGGAAGCAGCCTGTAATGCGCCCTTTTTCGTCTCTAATGGGAGCGGCGTAGGCCCAGAGAAACTCCTTGAGGCGGGGCTCGTAGAAGACCAGGCTGGCTGAGGCCCCTTGTTCCCGCATACGCATCTCCACGCAAAAGGGGGGCCTTTCCTCCTGGCCATGCACTAGCTCGTAGCAGTGCTTGCCCAGGATCTCCTCCAGAGGCCGCCCCAGGAGATGGGCCAGGGCCTGGTTGGCGTAAAGGACCCGCCCCTCGGCATCGAGGAGCATCACGCCGTCTGGCAGATAATCTAGATAGGCTAACCTGGAGGGCTCAATCATAATACCCCTCTCCTGCCCCGAGATCAGGACCGAAAGTCCGGACAGGGGCGAGCTTATAGATCCTAGGGTTATTTACGCCAAAAAAGGCCTCCTTTCAACCCGTGGAGGGCCGAGCTTACACGGAAAGAGAATGAAGCAGAGACCTGGAAGAGTTAGAGGAGCTTAGAAGATAAAAGGGGGTTTGGGGGGCGGAGCCCCAACGCAAAAGGGCCTTCCAGA
>QOAM01000046.1 GCA_003978075.1 Thermodesulfatator sp.
CCGCACGATCCGCGCACGATGCCGCGCGAGTTCCTGGAGATGTACGATCCCGCCGCCATTCGTCTGCCCGACAATTTCATGGGCGGCCATCCTTTCGACACCGGCGCGCTGCGGATTCGCGACGAGCTGCTCGCCGGCTTCCCGCGCAATCCCGACGAAATCCGTCGGCACATCGCGGAATATTACGCGATGATTTCCCACCTCGACGCGCGCATCGGCGAAGTCATGGCCGCGCTGGAAGAGGCGGAACTCTACGACGACACGATTTTCATCTTTGCGGGCGACAACGGTCTCGCGCTCGGCCAGCACGGCCAGGGTGCGCTCCAGGGCCTCGCGCAGGTCCAGCGTGCTGGCCAGGGTACTGGCGATCTCGTAAAGGGTGGTGATCTCCTCCAGACTTTGCTGGGCTACAGCAGCCGCCCCTTCCATCAGATCCCCCTTTACAAACTTGTAACAAAAAAACTTACAACCTCTCCTTTAAAAAGCAACCCTCCGGGCTTGCGGTTTATAGCAGGCCCGCTATAGTGTGCGGAGGAGGGGTACCTATGGAGGTCATCACGGTCAAGAGCACGGCCCGGGCCCAGTTTATCGACATCACCGAAGAGGTAGCCCGGCGGGTGAGGGAGGTCCAGAGTGGGGTCTGTTTCCTCTATGTGCCCCACACCACGGCCGGGATCGTCATCAACGAGGGGGCCGATCCGGCGGTAGCCGAGGACATCCTCCGCATTTACGAAAAGCTGGCCCCCTACGAGTTTTCCTATCGGCACCTGGAGGGCAACTCCCCGGCGCATGTGAAATCTAGCCTTACCGGCCCTTGTGTCTCGGTGCTGGTGGAAGAAGGGCGGCTGGTTCTGGGGACCTGGCAGAGGATCTTCTTTGCGGAATACGACGGCCCCCGCACCCGCAAGGTCTATCTCAAGGTCCTTAAGGACCGCTGATGGTTTTTTTGTTTAGAGCCTTAGCCAGGAGGCCTTTATGAGCGTAAATAAAGTTATCCTTATCGGGCGCCTGGGGGCGGATCCGGAAATCCGTTACACCGCAGAGGGGCAAGCCGTGGCCACCTTCCGCATCGCCACCAATGAGGTCTGGGTAAAAAACGGGGAACGCCAGGAACACACCGAATGGCACCGCATCGTGGCCTTCGGGCGCCTAGCAGAGATTTGCGGAGAATACCTCTCTAAGGGGCGGCAAGTTTACATAGAGGGTCGTATCCGGACCCGCTCCTTCGAGGATCGGGAGGGGAACCGCCGGTGGGTGACGGAGATCGTGGCCAGCGACATGCGCATGCTCGACGGCCGGCGGGATCAGGAGTTTACCGGGGCCTCTGCGAATCCCTCTTCTCCCACGGAGACCATTCCGGAGCCCCCTCCTGACGAAGATCTCCCCTTCTGAAGGCCTCCTCCAGCTCCCCATCGAGGTCGAAGACGCGGCGCACGGTGCCGATGGCCTCGCGCCCCAAGCGATGGTAGCCGGTCTTGAGATAGAGGATGGGGGCGTGGAGGAGCTTCTGCACCAGGGCCTCGGTCATGACCTCCAGGGCCTCGCGCTCCTCCGGGGAGAGATTCCGCAGACGGGGAAGGGTGCGGGCCAGCTCCCGACGACGGATCTCTTCGGCCTTTTCCTTGAGGGCCTTAATGGTGGGGTAGACCGCCAGCTCCTGTAGCCACCTCTCAAACTTGAGGACCTCCTCCTCGATGAGGCGTTCGGCCCGTAGGGCCTCCTTTTTGCGCCGGGAAAGGTTTTCCTCCACCACCTGCTGGAGGTCGTCGATGTCGAACACGTAGACGTTTTCCAGCTCATTTAAGGCGGGTTCCACATCTCGAGGCACGGCGATGTCCACCAGAAAGAGCGGGCGATGTTTGCGGGCCCGCAGCAGGGGCCGCACCAGCTCCCGGGTGATGACGAATCCCGGGGCCCCGGTGGAGGAGATGACGATGTCCGCGGAAAGCAAGGCCTCAGCCAGCTCCTCCAGGCTCAGGGCCTCCCCTCGGTAACGTTCGGCCAGTTCCACCGCCCGGGACAGGGTGCGATTGGCCACCAGGAGACGCTGGGCCCCGGCAGCCAGGAGGTGCTGAGCCGCAAGCTCAGCCATCTCTCCGGCCCCCACCAGGAGGACCACTCTCCCCCGCAGGGACCCGAAGATCTTCTTGGCCAACTCCACCGCGGCGTAGCTCACGGAGACGGCATAAGAACCGATGCCGGTTTGGGTGCGCACCCTCTTGGCCACGGAAAAGGTGCGGTGCAGGAGACGGTTCAGGATGGGACCGGTGGTCCGGTAGCGTCCGGCAGCCTCCCGATAGGCCTCCTTGACCTGCCCCAGGATCTGGGGCTCCCCTAGGACCATGGAGTCCAGCCCGCAGGCCACCCGAAAGAGGTGGCGCACGGCCTCGAGGTCCTCAAAAAGGTAAAGATGGGGCTCGAAGTCCGCCCGGGGAAGACCAGTCTCCTGGCTGAGAAAGTCCTTGAGGCCGGAAAGGGTGCGTTCCCTTTCTGGAGTGACCAGGAGATACTCTACCCGGTTGCAGGTGGAAAGGTAGTAGGCCTCCTCCACCTCCGGAAGGTAAGCTCTCAAATGGGCCAGAGGGTGTCTTCCCCTCTTTTCTAGGGCGAAGCGTTCACGGACCTCCACCGGGGCCGTCCGGTGATTGAGACCCAGCAGGAGGATCTTTTCCCTTTCAAGACCAGCGGCCATAGGAGTGCAACCCCGGCATCCACAGGTTGATGATAAAAAAGCTTACCATCCAGACGGCAAAGCCGAGAAGGGCCATGTAAGCCGCCCGTCGGCCCCGCCAGCCCACGATGAAGCGCTCGTGAAGGAGGGCGGCATAGATCAGCCAGAGGATGAGGGACCAGGTCTCCTTGGGATCCCAGCTCCAAAAGCTTCCCCAGGCCTCCTCCGCCCAGAGGGCCCCGGTGACGATCCCCGCGGTAAGGAGCGGGAACCCGTATTTGAGGCATTTTTCGTTTACCCGATCCAGAGACTCCAGCGGGGGCAGCCTGCGGAAGAGACCCCCCAGGCGCTTGCGTTTGACCTGCCTTTCCTGAAGGAGGTACATCACCGCCGCCACGGCAGCGATGAGGAAGAAGGCGTAAGAGGTCAGAGAGATGAGGGCGTGGATGGGGAACCAGAAGCTCTTGAGACTAGGGGGCAGGGGCCAGAGGGCCGTAGGGGCCCTCCAGGCCACGATCATCAGGAGGAGGATCAAGGGGGAGAGAAAGCTCCCCAGGGTATAGACCTTGGGCCCTCGGTAGGAGAGGAAAAAATAGGCCCCCACCACCGTCCAGGCCAGGAAGGAGGCCGCTCCGTAAAAGTTGGCCACCGGCGGGGCCTTGAGGACCTTGAGTCCAGCCAGAAGGGCCCCGGTGTGGAGCAGCCATCCGCAGGCCAGCACCCCTCGGGCCCCCCGCAGGGCCTCCGGCTTCAGGGTGTAAAAGTAGATAAAAAAACCCACCGTGGCCACACCGTAAAGGAGAAAGGAGAGCCGGAAAAAGAAGATCCCCATGGAGGCCTCCAGGCGTAGCTTAGCCCGGCCCAAAGGGTAATTCAAGCCTAGGTTCGAGGCCCCGTGCGCTGGAGATAGCTCTTCAATTCCTCGTTCCAAAGGGGGATCTCCTTTCCCAGGAGGGCACATATTCTTTCGTTGCTCATCACCGACCAGCGGGGTCTCGGTGCGGGGAGAGCGAATTCCGCCTGGCAGGCCGGATAGATCAACTTCCGGACCCCCTTGAGCCGAAAGTACTCCTTGGCCCACTCGTATCGCGAGGCATAGCCGGAATTTACCAGGTGCCAGAGCCCTTCCAGGCCCTCTTCCAAGGCCTTAAGGGAGACCTCCACGATGGTCCGGGTGGAGGTAGGCACCGAAAATTCGTCCACAGTCACCTTTAGGCACTCTTGGGAGCGGGCCCACTGCTCCAGCCGGTAAAGGAAGTTCCGTTGGCCCTCCCCGTAAACCCAGCTCACCCGGAAGACCAGAGAGCTTTCCAGGACCTCGCGAACCAGGACCTCTCCGAAGAGCTTGCTTTTCCCGTAAGTGTTTAAGGGGTTGGGGGGATCATCTTCTAGATAGAGGCCTCTTTTGGTCCCGTCAAAGATATAATCCGTGGAATAGTGGACCAGCTTGGCCTTGATCTCCCGGCAGACCAAAGCCAGATGGTAGGGCCCCAGGGCGTTCACCTTGTAGGCTGTCCAGGCCTCGCTTTCCGCCTCATCCACCTGATTGTAAGCAGCACAGTTTATGACCACCTGAGGCCGGATCTCTTTCAGGGTGCGGTAAACGGCCTCGAGGTTGGATACATCCAGCTCTTCTTTGCCGAAAGCCAGGAGCTTGGCCGGGCCTCCTTCGAGGGCCCTGATGAATTCCCTTCCCAGCTGTCCGTAAGCCCCGACGAGCAAGATCTTCATGCTGAGCCTCGGAGAAATTCCTTTTCCGGGGAAGCGGAGCGCAGGTTTAATTCTATCACGGGTCTCCTTGGTAAACTTTCTCCCAGTATTTTCGCAGATCTCTCAACTTCCTTTCCACCCACTCCAGGTTTTTCTGGTACCACTCCACGGTCTGTTTCAGGCCTTCCTCGAAGGAAGTTCGGGCCTTCCAGCCCAGTTCTTTCTTTATCTTGCGGCTATCCAAAGCGTAGCGGAAATCGTGTCCGGGGCGGTCTTTCACAAATTTTATAAGCGAATGGGGCTTGCCAAGGAGGTCCAGCACGGCCCTGGCTACCTCGATATTTCTTTTTTCGATCCCGCTGGAGATGTTGTAGGTTTCCCCCTCCTTTCCCTTTTCTAGGACCTCGAGGAGGGCCTCCGCGCAATCAGCCACGTAAAGCCATTCCCTCACATTTTGCCCGTTTCCGTAGAGGGGCACGGGCTCGTCCCTGAGGGCCCGAACGATGATCACCGGGATGAACTTTTCCGGATACTGCCAGGGGCCGTAGTTGTTGCAGGGTCTCACGGTGATCACCGGGAGCCCGTAGGTCCGAAAATAGGCCCGGCCCAGCATGTCCTGAGCGGCCTTGCTCACCGCGTAAGGGGAGTTGGGCCTCAGGGGGGAATCCTCGGTAAACCGGCCCTCCTCTCCCAGCTCTCCGTAAACCTCGTCTGTGGAGACATTGATGATCCTCTGCAGGGGGTAGCGCCGGGCCAGTTCGAGGAGGTTCAGGGTGCCCTCCACATTGGTCTGCAGGAAGGCCCGGGGCTCCAGGATGCTCCGGTCCACATGGGATTCCGCAGCGAAGTGGACCAACACCTGGGGCCTTTCCCTACGAAAGACCTCCTCTAGCCCCTCCCGGTCCCTTATATCCGTGCGATAGAAGGCGATCCTCTCTTTTACCTCCTCCAGCCGGCAGGTGTCTCCGGCATAGGTTAGGAGATCCACCACGCAGACCTTATAGCCCCTGGCCACAGCCTGCCTAACGAATGCGCTTCCCATGAATCCCGCCCCACCGGTCACCAGAAGTCTCATCAAAACTCCTTTCTTCTTCCTGAGTTTTCAAGCTTTTTCCGCGAAAATGCCCCTTCCCGGGCCTGGCCTATTTTAACAGCACCTCCGCTCCCTCCCAATCCTTTCGGGAAAAACAGGAGATTTTTTCGAAGAGATCTGCTTGTCAATTTTTGAGGAGATTAAAATCTTAATGCCACCACCAAACCGCTCTTTCCCGAACCTCTTTTGAAAATCTCTTTGCTCTCTGCCAATCCCGGGGGGCGGTCCGGTTCAAGGGAGGGCGACCTTTGGCTTTGCGGTAACCCCCTCGCTTCTTGCCCATTAAAAAGGAAAAGGGCCTCACAGGGAGGCTAAAAGTAGGGCTGGCCCCAGAGGGCCTGGCGGACTTCCTGAAGGGTGCGGGAGGCTACCTCCCGGGCCCGGCGGTTACCCTCAGCCAGGATCTCCTCGAGGAGTTCCGGATGGGCCTCAAACTCGCTCCTTCTTTCCCGCAGGGGCTGTAAGGCCTTCACCACCCTCTCCGCAAGCTCTCGCTTGCAGTCCTTGCAGCCTAAGAGGGCCTTTCGACAATCCGCCACTATTTCCGCTAGGCGTTCCGCAGGGGTGTAAAGCCGGATGAGCTGAAAGGCTACACAACGCCTTTCCGGATCTCCAGGGTCGCTCTTGCGCGGTCGGGCAGTATCCGTAACCATGGAAAGGACCTTGCGGCGAACTTCCTCCTCGGAATCGTTCAAAAAGATGGCGTTGCCGTAACTCTTGCTCATCTTGCGGCCATCGATCCCCGGCACCTTGGCCGCCTCTTCGGAAAGCAAAGGTTCTGGGAGTTCAAAGAACTCCTCTCCGTAAAAATAATTGAAACGGCGGGCAATCTCCCGAGTGAGTTCCAAGTGGGGCAATTGGTCCACCCCTACGGGGACCTTGCGGGCTCGATAGATCAGGATGTCCGCGGCCTGAAGGACCGGATACCCCAGAAAACCATAAGTGGATAGCTCCTTGTGCCGGAGGTTTTGAAGCATATCCTTATAGGTGGGGTTGCGTTCTAGCCAGGAGACCGGCACGATCATCCCGAAGAGGAGGTAAAGCTCGGCGTGCTCCTTGATGGCGGACTGCACGAAAAGCACGCTCCTTTCCGGATCTAGCCCCACGGAGAGCCATTCCAATAGGAGCTCTCGGGTGAATTCCGGAATGCGCCGCGGGCTCTCGTACTCCGTGGTAAGGGCGTGCCAGTCGGCTACAAAATAAAAACACTCGTACTTTTTCTGGAGTTCAAGCCAGTTCTGCAGCACCCCGTGAAGGTGCCCCAGATGGAGGGGCCCGGTAGGCCGCATCCCGCTTAAAACCCTCTCCCGCATCTAGCCCCCTAGGAGGAGATGTGAAAGCCCCAAGATCAGAGGGAGTATAATTTTCCCCACCACCCCTGTAAAGACGAGGAGGACCAGGAGGAGAAAGCCCCAAAATTCGTAGCGCAGGTAAGGATAGGCCAGGGAGGGAGGAAGGAGCCCAGCCAGCACCCGGCTTCCGTCAAGCGGAGGAACGGGAAGAAGGTTGAAGAGGGCCAGCCCGAGGTTGATCTGCACCCCTAGCACCAGCATGACCTCCAGGAGGCGGGGCACAAGGGGGGCGAAGATTCGGTAAAAAAGGGCCAACCCGGTGCCCATAAGGAGGTTGGCCCCCGGGCCGGCCAGCCCCACCCACATCATATCCCGACGGGGATTGCGGAAATAACGAGGGTTTACCGGTACCGGTCGGGCCCAGCCGATGGCCTGGGTGAGGACCAGGACCAAGGTACCGATAGGATCCAGGTGTTTTAGAGGGTTGAGGGTAAGGCGCCCGGCAAGCTTGGCCGTGGGGTCCCCCAGGCGCCAGGCCACCCAACCGTGGGCCAGCTCGTGGAAGACGATGGCGGTTAGGAGCGGAGGGGCTAAAAGGAGAAGCCCCCATAGGTCCGGAAGTCTCATACGGTTTGGGTCCTTTTGGAGAGTTTTCGAACCAAGGTCAACTCATCATCCCGGGTTTTGACCCTCCCGTCAAGCCGGGCCAAGAGCAAGGCCTCGAGGATCCGGCCCACCTGCGGGCCTGGTGAAAGACCCAGCTCTTTCAGGAGATCTCGGCCGGAAAGTAGAGGACGGACTTTTCTCTGTTCCAGGTGTTGGAGGACCAGCGGGGTCTTTCCGGCGCACCAGGCTGCCGCCACCAACCCCTCCGGAGAGAAGGGCCGCAGGGTCAAAAAGAGCCGGGAAGGAGAAGCCTCGGCAGAGATTTCCGCGAGCGCTGTGAGGGCTGCGGTAAACTCTCGGGCGTAAGCTCGGGCCTCCTCCGGTGAGAGCCCCAAGCGAGAGGCCGTCTCCGGCTCCCCCCTGGCCAGAGCCAGGATGAGGGCCTTGAGCCCCTTTTCCCGGGGAAGTTGGGCCAGGAGATCCCCTGGGAAGCCGGGAGGAGGGGAGGGAACCTTCAGGTTCATCCAGAGGCCGGCTTCTTCCAGACAGCGCAAGACCTTCCCCGGATCAGGCTCGGCGAGGATCTTTAGGAGCTCGGAGCGTATACGGGCCGGAGTGAGAAAGAGGGGGGTCTCTTTTTGATAGGCCCGTCCGAGGGCCTTGGAGGTCTCAGGGTGAAAGCGCCAAGAGAAACGCACGGCGTAGCGGGCGCCCCGGAAGATCCGGGTGGGGTCTTCCACAAAGGAGTCTGGATGGAGCACCCGCAAAAGGCCGCTCTGGAGGTCGGAAAGCCCTCCGCAGGGATCAAGCAGCCTCTCCCGCCAGGGACCGGCGAGCCCCACGGCCAAGGCGTTGGCCGTAAAGTCTCGGCGGGTCAGGTCCTCAAGGATGTCCGCCGGGCTTACCCGGGGAAGGGCCGCCGGGGCGGGATAGATCTCCCGGCGGGAAAGGGCCACATCTATTTCCCCGCGGGCGTAACGGATCTTGTAGGTGTGGAAAGGGGTGGGGCCGGAGAATCTTCCTCCCAGCTCTTGGCTGAGGCGCCGGACCAAGGGTGCAGGGTCTCCCTCCACCACTAAATCTAGATCCTTTATCAGCCGGCCTAGGAAGAAGTCCCTCACCGGCCCCCCGACTAAATAGACGGAAAGCCCTAACGCCTCGCCGAGCTCTCCGGCTAGAAGAAGCACCTCCGCCTCCCGGGAGACCAAGAGGAG
>QOAM01000088.1 GCA_003978075.1 Thermodesulfatator sp.
CAAGGACAGGTGGTCCTCTGGACAAAAAGAAAGGATCTCTGTGCGGAAACTACGTGGCAGAAAGTAATCAAGAGAGAGGATCTCCCAAAAATTGCCATAGCTAACCCGGAGACAGCTCCCTACGGGGAAGTTGCGGCCAAGGCCCTGAAAAAAACAGGTCTCTGGAAATTTGTCGAACCTCGTTTGGTCTATGCTCAGACCGTATCTCAGGCCTTTCAATATGCGGAGATAGGAGGGGTAGACCTCAGCTTTACCGCCCTATCTTATGCCCTCTCCGATGAAGGAAAAAGAGGATGTTACTGGCCTATCCCTGAAGCCCCCTCGGTGGTTCAAGAGGCCTGTATCTTAAAAAGGACTCCTCAGAAAGCAGCGGCTTCCAAGTTCCTGAAATTTTTGACCTCTAACAAAGTAAAACCTGTATTGGAAAAATATGGTTATCGCTAGAAATCATGGACCTTTTCCCTCTTTACCTCTCCGCTAAACTAGCCCTTATAACTACGGTCCTACTTCTAATTCTAGCCGCTCCGGTGGCTTATTTTCTGGTCTACGTTCGCTTTCCCGGCAAACCCCTTATAGAAGCCCTTATTGGACTTCCTTTGGTAATGCCCCCCACGGTTCTGGGATTCTATCTTCTGGTTATCTTGGGACCCAAGGGAATTCTTGGCCGACTTTGGCAGGAAATCACCGGTCAACCTTTAATCTTTACTTTTCCGGGAATTGTCTTGGCTTCTCTGATTTATAGTTTCCCTTTTGCGGTCCAGCCACTTAAAACAGCCTTTGAAAAGATAGACCGCCGACTGTTGGAGGTGGCTTATGTCTTGGGATGTTCTCCCTTTATGACCTTTTTTAAGGTTATTGTCCCTAATGCCCTGAACGGTGTGGCGGCTTCGGCCATTCTTGCCTTTGCGCACACCATGGGAGAGTTCGGGGTGGTGCTCATGGTGGGAGGAAGCATCCCCGGAAAAACCAGAGTGGCTTCCATTGCCATCTACGAATATGTGGAGTCCCTGAGATACCGGGAAGCCGGCTTGCTTTCCCTAGCCCTGGTTATGATCAGCTATTTGGTTCTGCTTACCGTAAATTTTCTGAATCGTAGGGGTAACCATGGGTCTTAAAGTTAAGATCTTTAAAAGACTCCCTGGCTTTGACCTCGAGGTCTCCTTTTCCTGCTCAGAGGGGCAACTCTTGGCCTTGATAGGGCCTTCAGGAGCTGGCAAAACCACCCTTGTCCGGATCATTGCCGGCCTGGATCGCCCTGACCAGGGACAAATTCTCTATAAGGGAACTGTCTGGCTCGATACCGAGAAAGGGATCTTTTGGCCCCCTCAAAAAAGGAAAGTAGGATACGTCTTTCAAGAATATCCTCTCTTCCCCCATTTAACTATTGAAAAAAATGTAACTTTTGCGGCTACAGATAAATGTCAGGCAAACGAACTATTAAAGCTCTTTGGAATTTGGCATCTGAGGAAAAGGAAGCCCTTTGAGGTTTCGGGCGGAGAACGCCAAAGGGCGGCCCTGGCCCAGGCTTTAGCCCGAAAACCAAAAGTCTTATTGTTGGATGAGCCCTTCTCGGCCCTTGACGTGGTAACCCGAAAAAAATTGAGGAAAGAGCTCAAAAATCTTAAAGGCCAGCTCTCACTACCCATTCTCCTTGTTACCCACGATCTGGAGGAGGCCTTATCTTTGGCCGATAATTTGCTCCCCATCCAACAGGGCAAGATTGACCAAAATTGGCTGGCCTACAGCCTCGATAAATGATTTTGGGGCTTGGATCAGTCGCGAGGATTGAAAGTTTGGATCTTCTTTGCGCATAAGACTTTGATGAGGCAAATCGGGGGTTGACATAGAGAAAAAGGTTTTATAGAAGGGCATCGGGGAAAGGTAGATCTGCGCAAAGGTCTTAAAAAATAAAAGGGTTGGGGTTGTGGATAGAGGGGCTGGGGGGCCAAAGCTCCAGCGCAAACTGGGAAGTCTCCTAATCTTAATAGGATGTATTCTGCTCTTTTCCTCAGGGGTTTGGGCTCTTGAACAAAAGGCCTTCTCCTTGGGCATCGACTTTAATGATGAAAATATCCTGGAAGAGCATTTAGATCTCCTTCCGGAAGAGATCGTCTCTCAAAATTTCCCCTCCAACCTGAACGACCAGGTGAAGTACTTTGTAAAATATTTTACCCTTACCAAACGTCGAGCCTTCGAGGTCTGGCTCAAGCGCTCCGGGCGTTATCTTCCCCTGATCAAGGCCATCTTCCGCCGAGAAGGGCTCCCCGAAGACCTGGCTTATCTAGCCATGATTGAAAGCGGTTTCAATCCCTTTGCCTATTCTCGGGCCGGGGCCTGCGGGATTTGGCAGTTCATGCGGGGCACCGCCCGAAAATATGGACTCCGGATAGACTACTGGGTGGATGAAAGACGCGATCCGGAAAAGGCCACCCAGGCCGCAGCCCTTTATCTCTCCGATCTTTACAGTATTTTCGAGGACTGGCGCCTGGCCTGTGCAGCCTACAATGCCGGTGAAGGTAAAATTACCCGGGCCATCCTGCGCTATCGTACCCGCAATTACTGGAAACTCTGTCGTTATCGCTATCTTCGTCGGGAAACTAAAAATTACCTTCCCAAATGGCTAGCGGCCCTTATTATTGTCAAAAATCCAAAGAAGTTTGGATTCTACGTCGCGCCAGACCCCCCTCTGGACTATGAAGTGGTGAGGGTTCCTGGAGGTACGGACTTGAGAATGGTGGCCCTGGCTGCAGGGGTAGATTTTGAGACCATGCGGTGGCTCAACCCCGAACTGCGACGGGCCAAAACCCCACCCTATGCTACCTCCTATCCGGTAAAAGTGCCCTTCGGGACGGCCAGCATGGTTCGTACCTACCTTTCCCGGGTGCGGTTTATTTATCATCGCCGGGCCCTGCGCTATCGCGTCCACCGCGGAGATACCCTCCTCAAGATCGCCTCTTATTACAAGGTCCCTCTCCGGGTCCTCCGTCGGGCTAACGACCTCCGAGGGAGCCTCATCCGGGCAGGCCAGATCTTAATCATCCCTTATCGGGAACAGGCCAGCTTTTATCTGGCCCAAGCCCGGAGAGGATCCTCTTCCTCGGCTACCTATTATCACGTCCGCCGGGGAGACACCCTCTGGAAGATCTCTCGGCGGTTTGGGGTCCCGGTGGAAAAGCTCAAACGCTGGAATAGCCTAGATTCTAATGTGATCCGCCCTGGACAGGTCCTGGTGATCTGGCCTGAGGCCTAAGGGCTTCTCCATGAGGTGGTGGGTTCTCTGCTTGCTTTTCCTGGGAAGCTGGGTTTCTCCTGGACTGGCCTTGCGGATTACCGCTACCCTTTACCCTCTTTACGATCTCGCCCAGAAGATGGCTCCTCCAGAGGTAGAGATAAGGCTTCTCATTCCCCCAGGAGCGGATCCCCACCACTTTGAACCGCGCCTCGAGGCCCTTAAGGCCCTTCGCCGAAGCGATCTGGTGCTGGCTGTAGGCTACGAGCCCTGGCTCCCCCGCAATCTCCCTCGGAAGAGACTGCTCCTTTTGGCCGAAGGCCCCCTGAAAAATCCTCATGCCTGGTTGGATCTCGAGCGAGTTCAGAGCTTCGTGGAGCGACTGGCCCGTAGGCTTGCTGTCCTCTGCCCGGAGAGGACCGCAGAAATAGAGATCCGCAAGAGAGGTCTCTTGGCCCAAATCCAAAGGCTTGAGGGCCTCAAAAGAGGGCTCTCCACCTGCCATACCCATACGGTGCTGGTCCTGGGACATGCTGCTTTAGGGGAGCTCCTTAAAGGCACCTCTCTGCAGGTGGTTTCCCTGGCCGGACCGCATCCCGAAAGCGAAGTCCTTCCGGGGAAGCTCTCCCAGGCCCTGGCTCTCGTGCGGCGCCAGGGATTGAGTACGGTCTTTCTGCTGGATCCGGGATTTGAGCGTTACGCCCCCTTTTTCCAAAGGGAGGGGGCCCGCGTCCTCCGTGTAAATCCTGGCTTACCCTTCTGGCCCGGGGAAAAAGGGCTTTCTTTTCTCGATCTTCTGCGAAAGGACCTTCTCACCTTAAAAAAAGGACTCTGCGAGACCTCGAAAAGGGCCCCTCTTTCGAAGGCTTCGCCCCAAGCTCCTTCCACCTCGGTTCACTTTTGAGAAATAGCAAGGTGGGCTTGAATTGGGAGTCTGGAGCCTCCGAGTTTTTTTGGCTTGCCAAGGCCTGCTTTTTGAGCTAGGAGAGAAGAGACTTTTTGGGTGAAAAAGGGAGGTGGTGATGCCCCGAATCTTGAAACTCAAGATCCTTTTAGTGGCTCTCTTGACTCTTTTCGCTGCGGTGTTGGTCCTGCCCTCCTTCTATTCAGGCCTTCCGGCTTGGTTCAAGCGCTACATCTACGGAGCGCGTCTCAAGCTGGGACTCGACCTCCAGGGGGGCATGCATGTGGTCCTCAAGGTGGATGTGGAAAAGGCCCTGCGCAACGCCCTCAATGCCTCGGTGCAGGATTTGCGAGAGACCCTGGGGAAAAAGGGCATCCGGGTGATCTTGAAGGAAACCTCTAAGGGTTTTGTCTTGCAATTCGCCTCGCTCAAGGATCTGGCTCGGGCCCGGGACCTTATTGAAAGGGAATATCCCGAGTTGACCATCCAAGCTCAAGACGAGGCCACCCGGACTCTCACCGTCTCCCTGGCTCCAGACCGGGTGCGTTTCATTCGGGAACACGCCGTGGAGCAAAGTTTGGAGGTCATCCGTAATCGCGTGGATCAGTTCGGGGTCACCGAGCCGGTGATCGTACGAGAGGGTAAGGATAAGATCGTGGTCCAACTCCCGGGGATAAAGAATCCCAAGAGGGCCCTCAAGCTCATCGGGCAAACCGCTCAGCTCGAGTTCAAGCTGGTGGACGAAGAGGCCATGCGCAAGCTGGATTTCTATTATCAATTGATTGACAAGGCCCTCAAGGAAGGCCGCCTCAAGCCTAATTACACCCGAGAAGACCTAAATCGCCTCCTTCGGCCTTATCTTCCCCCGGGCGACGAGGTCTATTTCTGGGTAAGCCGGGAGCGGGAGACAGGGCGGACCATCAAGCGTCTCATCATCCTAAAAAAGAGGGCCCTCCTTACCGGAGATATGGTCAAGACCGCCCATGTGCGCATCGGGGGTCCCTACAACGAGCCCTATGTGTCTCTCACCCTTAACGCCCGGGGAGCCCGCATTTTCGAAAGGGTAACCGCGGAGAATGTGGGCCGCCGCCTGGCCATCGTCCTGGACAATGTGGTGCGTTCAGCCCCGGTGATCCGTGAACGCATTCCCGGAGGACAGGCCCAGATTACCGGGGGCTTTACCTACGAAGAGGCCTCTGATCTGGCCATCATTCTCCGGGCCGGAGCCCTCCCGGCCCCGGTGGAGGTCGTCCAGAACATCACCGTGGGGCCTACCCTGGGACGAGATTCCATCCGCCGAGGACTCATCTCCGGTATCATGGGGGGGATAGCTGTCCTCCTTTTTATGATCATCTATTACCGCTTTTCCGGATTAGTGGCTGATGTGGCCCTGATCCTCAACGTACTCTATCTCCTGGCGGTGCTAAGTCTCTTTCGGGCTACTCTTACCCTCCCGGGCATCGCGGGAATCATCCTCACCATGGGTATGGGTGTGGATTCCAATGTGCTGATCTTTGAACGCATGCGGGAGGAGCTCCTGCTGGGGCGTCCGCCTCGGGCGGCCATTTATGCCGGCTACGATCGCGCCTTCTGGACCATCGTAGATGCCCACGTAACCACCCTTATCACCGCCCTGGCCCTCTTTCTCTTCGGGACCGGACCGATCAAGGGCTTTGCGGTCACCCTCTCCGCCGGTATCGTGATCAACCTCTTTACGGCCATCTTCGCCACCCGGCTGGCCTACGAGGCCCTCATCAGCCGGGGTCGGGTCCCCTCCATCAAATTTCTCCAGATCGTAAAAAAACCCCACATCGATTTTATGGGCGTGCGGCGTTTCTGCTTTGGACTCTCCGGGGTACTGGTAACCTTGGGGTTGGTGGCCTTCGTTCAGATCTCGCGCGGGGCCGCCAATCTCGGCGTGGACTTTGCTGGGGGTCTCCTAGCCTATTATAAGGCGGAAAAACCCTTCAAGCTCGACGCGGTGCGCCAGGCCCTTTCCCAGGCCGGGCTCAAGGTCCAACTCCAAGATGTCAAGGGACAGAATCTCCTTCTGGTGCGGGTGCGAAAGAAGACGGAGACCGTAGGGGCCACGGAGAAGGCCATCTCCCAGGTCCTCTCCGCCAAATTCCCTCAAGCGGGGTTCAAGCTGGTGGGCAAGGAGGAAATCGGCTCAGCCATCAGTCGGGAACTCAAGCACAAGGCCATCATCGCCATCCTCATTTCTTTGGCCGGTTTCATCCTCTATTTGGCCTACCGTTTCAAGTTGCGCTTTGGGGTGGCGGCGGCCGCCGCCACCTTTCATGACGTGCTAGCGGTGTTGGGGGTCTTCTACCTTCTCCACCGGGAGATCTCCCTCCTCCTGGTCACCGCACTCCTTACCCTGGCGGGGTACTCTCTTACAGACACGGTGGTCATCTTCGACCGCATTCGCGAAAACATCCGCAAACTCGGCCACCGCACGCCTTTTGAGGAGATCATCAACCGGAGCGTGAACGAGATGCTGGCCCGGACCATCATTACCAGCTTGACCACCTTACTGGCCATTCTTTCTATCCTCCTCTTTGGAGGAGTGGTCCTGAGGGATTTCGCTCTGGCGCTTTTCTTAGGGGTTATCGTGGGCACTTACAGCTCGGTCTTCGTGGCCAGTCCCATCGTCTATCTCTGGCACAAAGGCAAGACCCCGAAGTTGGGGGATTAGGATCATGAGGGGGGTGAGAGAGATGATGGGGATAAGGAGATGGGCCGTTTTAATTATTTTTCTTTTGGGGCTTCTTTTCTTTAGGGGCTTAGCCCGGGCCATGACCGAGGAGGAAGAGATCCGCCAGCTCAAGGCTCAGGTGCAGATGCTCCTAAAACGGATCGAGGAGCTGGAAAGGAGACAGGCCCAAAGAGAGCGAGCCTTGAAGGAAAGATCCTCCGAGCATTGGCGGGCCTATTGGAAAAACGGCTTCCGCATCGAGTACCAAAATCCGGAGAGACATCAGGAGTATCGTTTTCGCTTCCGCACCGGGATCCAGTTGCGCTACACCTACCTGAGCCGAGACGAGGACTTTTCCGGAGGAAACGAGAATTACAGCTCCTTCAACATGCGGCGCCTGCGTTTTTTTGTGGACGGCACAGCCCCCAACCGCGACTGGAAATACTATGTGCATGTTCAGCTGGAACCCAAGAGCAAGGTCAATGTGCACGACGCCTGGGTGATCTGGGGGAAGTTCGCCCCCTTTTTCCGGATTCAGTTCGGACGGATGAAGATCCCGGCCATGAGTGTGGAATACTGGCAAAGCGGTTTCAAGCAAAACGGGACCGATCGCACCATCTTCACCGATGACTCTGAAAATTACTGGCCTTACTCGGCCATTAAAACCTACACGGACATAAACAACCCTTCAAAGACCGGTAAACCCTATCTTCGCACCGGAGGGCAGCTTTTGGCTAACGGTTTTCCGCGGGGAGGCCTGCTTCTTTACCGTTCGCAAGGGATAAGTGTGAACGGGGCGCTAGATCTTTTCGGAAAAAAACAGTTCTTAGCCTATTGGTTCGGTTGGTATAACGGGCGGGATACTCAAGGTTATCGCCACACGCGCAGTGACGATCACCTCTACTCTTTTCGCCTGGCCTTTAATCTCCTCCCCGGTTCGGATCCTCGGGGTCCCCTGGCTCCCGGCACCTTTAACAATTACACCCTGCAGGGGGACTATGGTTACAATACCAGGCCGGCGCTGGCCTTGATCTTTTCCGGTTTCTGGGCCAAAGATCGGCCCCGAAAATACCTCTATCTCTGGGGCAATGGTCACGAACTTTCCTACAAGCTGGCTGGGGGGACCCATGATGTAGAGAATTACGGCTTTGACGTCGCCCTTCTCTTCCGCTACAAGGGATTCTCTGCGGATGTGGAAGGGGCCTGGGAGGAGTTCATCCAGGATCCCGACAAGGGGGACCGTTATGTAGCGGGAAATTACGCCTCCACCCTCCAGGCCGACGAGGAAACCTGGGATCGGTGGGGCTTTCGGCTAAATCTGGGATACTTTCTGATCCCTCGCAAGTGGGAAGTTACCTTCAAATACGCCTATCTTGAGCGGATAACCGACGACAAGCTGGAAGACGCGGCCAAGTGCGGTCTGGGTATCCTGGAAACGGATGATGGGAAATACGCCCTAGAGGATTACCTGCAACAATTCGTCTTGGGGATAAACTACTATTTTCAAGGCTTCAATCAGTACTTAACGGCAGATATTTCCTATCTCCGCATTGATACCGAAAAGCCCGGCCTGGGAGATATTCAGAGACTTAACCGAGAGCTTTTTGGTTCTTCCACCCGAGGCCTTCCCTTGGATCGCTGGTCGGATCGGACGGAAGAGGACTGGCGCTTTCGCGTAATGTATCAGTACTGGTTTTAAAGAACCCCTCGAAAG
>QOAM01000033.1 GCA_003978075.1 Thermodesulfatator sp.
TCATTTTGGAGAAATTCCTCGCACTGGGCTACCACTTGGGGATTTTCCGTGCCGTAGAGAAGGACCTGAGGAATAAGAAATCTCAGCCACCGCCGCAATTCTTCCCGAGAGGTAAAACGGCGCACGGCATAACCCTGACGCTTCCAAAATCCTTCCATAGTCTCCGCGGGCAAGGGAAGGTCCCAGTAAAGGAGGGCTACCGGGCCGGTGAGAAGGTAATCCTCCAGCGCTATGCGCTCAGAATCGCGCGCGGCAAAGACCAGACGTCCTCCACAATCCGGACAAAGGAGCCGATCTTCAGGAATATCTTTCGAGGGGTGCCGCAATCGAAACTTTTTACCACAACTATTACACTGAAGACTTATTTTCTCCTCAGCCACGCCTCTTCCTCCATTTCCAGCTTGAGTTTTTCTACATCTAGCTCTGAAGTCTTTTCTCCCTTGGCAGATTTTATGTTATCGATTTCTCGTCTTACCACATCACGTCGGATACAATAAGCCAGGGCCACCTCCTCCGTGATCATTCCTTGTTGGTAAAGTTCCACGATGTGCTGATCAAAGGTCTGCATGTGGTAGGGGCTGCCCTGGCGCATGATGTCGTAAAAGGTGCGGCCTTCTTCCTCGCCTTTAATAATGGTCTCCCTGGTGCGGATGGTATTGTAAAGGATGTCAAAGATGGCCACCCTACCGCCTCCCACCTTGGGTAGGAGTTTCTGCCCCACGATCCACCGCAGGGTGTCGGCCAGGCGGTGGCGGATTTGGTGCTCTTCTTCAATAGAGAAAAAACCCAGGATGCGGTTAATGGTGTTTCCTGCACCCACGGTATGAAGGGTAGAGAAGACCAGGTGGCCGGTTTCGGCGGCCATGAGGGCAATTTCCATGGTCTCCCGATCCCGAATTTCCCCTACCAGAATCACTTGCGGGGCCTGGCGCAAAGCCGCCCGTAGACCGTTAGCAAAGGTGTCGAAGTCGGTGCCCAGTTCGCGCTGACTAAAAGCGGCCTTCTTGGGAGAATGAGCAAATTCTATAGGATCCTCCAAGGTTACTATATGTACTGGGTCATTTTGGTTAATCTCGTTGAGAATGGCGGCCAAGGAGGTGGTCTTCCCCTGACCCGTGGCTCCAGTAACCAATACAATACCGCTTTTTTCTCGAGCGATGCGGTAAAAGGCCGCGGGGAGCCCTAACTCGGCAATAGAGGGTACCTTGGAAGGAAGCTTGCGCATAACGATGTTGTAGTATCCCTGTTGGGAATAGATGTTCACCCGGAAACGCGTGCCGTCTGGAAGGCGATAGGAAAGATCTGCAGAACCGTGTTTTACCAGATCTTGAAAAAGAAAGGGATTCTTACGCAGGAGGTTGAAGGCAATAGTTTCAGTATGGAGGGGATTCAGTTTGGAAATGGACCATCCCGGAATTTGCACCTGATGCAATTGGCCGTCAGCTAATACTTGAAAAGGTCTATTCACCATGAAAAGGATATCTGTTACTCTCTCTCGGCTACGAGCCAAATCACCGATAAGGTTACTGAGGTCTATGTCGGTAAGCATCTTTCTTTCCCCCTAAGACCTCTGAGAAAATTCTTCTTTTTGTTTGTTGGAGCTTCGCCCCCAAGCCCCACTTTTACCTCCAAGTCCATTTGACTTTTTCAGAGGTTTTCCCCTTATACTGGAAGCTCTGTGAAATCGGCTAATTCCACCTCTTTGACAAAGGGCATAAAACGTGCCTTGTCGGCGGCCTTGTTCAAGGCCTCTTCCGGACTAATAATCCCACGCTGGAGGTACTCCATAATCGAATCATCTAGAGATATCATACCATATTTTCGACCAGTTTGAATAATCGAGGGAATCTGATAAGTCTTACCTTCCCGAATGAGATTACGGGCTGCAGGGGTGGCGATAAGGATTTCCAAGGCCACTATCCGCCCCGGGCGATCGATGCGCTTGAACATGGTCTGCGAAATAACCGCCCGCAGAGATTCCGACAGAGAGGCCCGGATCTGGGGCTGCTGATCGTGAGGAAAGATGTCAATAATACGGTCCACCGTCTGGGCCGCAGACACGGTGTGCAGGGTGGACATGACTAGGTGGCCGGTAAGGGCAGCCTCTAAGGCCAAGGAGATGGTCTCCAAGTCCCGCATTTCTCCCACCAGAATGATGTCGGGGTCCTCGCGCAAGGCGGCCCGCAGAGCCGCAGCAAAGGAGCGGGTATGCAACCCCACCTCTCGTTGATTTACTAAACAATTTTTGGGCTGATGTACGAATTCAATGGGATCCTCGATGGTTATGATATGGTCTCTGCGCATACGGTTGGCGTAGTCCACCATAGCTGCAAGGGTGGTGCTCTTTCCGGAGCCGGTGGGC
Source organism: Thermodesulfatator sp. (assembly GCA_003978075.1). Classification (GTDB taxonomy): domain Bacteria; phylum Desulfobacterota; class Thermodesulfobacteria; order Thermodesulfobacteriales; family Thermodesulfobacteriaceae; genus Thermosulfurimonas_A. The sequence continues at coordinate 2,363 of QOAM01000033.1, forward strand.
CCGGTGACTAAGATAAGACCTTTGGGAAGGAGGGCCAGCTTGTTGAGAATGGGCGGAAGGCCCAACTCTTCCACACTGCGGATCTGGCTCGGAATAAGTCGAAAGACCGCCCCTACTCCCCGGTGTTGCATAAAGAAGTTCACCCGAAATCGGGCTACCCCGGGCAACTCGAAGCCAAAGTCCACGTCCCCGGTCTCTTCGAACTGCTTGATCTTTTCCTCTGGGGTCACCTCGTAGAGCATGGCCTTGAGCTCTTCGCTTTCTAGCACCTTGTATTTCACGCGCTGGAGATCCCCGTGTACGCGGAGAAGGGGGGGACTACCTGCGGAAAGGTGAAGATCCGAGGCCCCGAGTTCCACCATAAGCTTCAAGAAGGCGTCTATCTTAGCCATAAAAGCCTCCTCTCTTTTTTAATGGGAGATCTTCAGTATAATAGCCCCAAATTCTGGGGAAAAGGGATAGCCTTGGGTAGAGTCCTTTTAAGACTGGAAAAGGTCTCGAAGATCTATCCCCCCTCCATCGCCGCCTTAAAGAATATCTCCTTTGAACTTGAGCGGGGGGAGTTTATCTTCGTCACCGGTCCTAGTGGAGCGGGTAAGTCCACTCTCCTCAAGCTAATTTTTGGTCTGGAAAGACCCTCTTCCGGGCGCATGTTTTATGGGGACTTGGACTACGCTCGTCTCCATCGCCGCCATCTGGTCCATCTTCGCCGGCGCATGGGGTTTATCTTTCAGGATTTTCGGCTCCTTCCGGAGAAGACCGTCTTTGAAAATGTGTATTTGGGGCTGGAGGTCTTGGGAGTGAGCGGTTCTGTGGCCCGGGAGCGCGTGGAACGCATCCTCAAGAGGCTGGGTCTGGCCGCTCGCCAAAACCAAAAGGTGAAGACCCTTTCCGGGGGGGAAATGCAACGGGTGGCCATCGCCCGGGCGGTGGTGCGCGAACCCGAGCTTCTCCTGGCCGACGAACCCACCGGAAATTTGGACCCGGAAAGGAGCCAGGAAATCCTGCGCATCCTAGAAGAGTTAAATGCCGAAGGTATCACCGTGGTCTTGGCCACTCACGATGAAAGCCTGGTGCGAGAGCGTCACCGGCGGGTTATAGCCTTACAAGAGGGAAGATTATTCCATGCTTAAAAAGGTCCTCTTAGAATTTAAGACCCATCAAGGGTCCTATGGTTTGACCTTCTTTATTCTCACCTTTTCGGTAACCCTCTTCCTCTTCTTTTCCTCTCTTTACTACCACCTTTACCTCTTTTCTCGGGAGGCGGCCCGGAGCCTGGCCCTTACGGTCTATCTGGCTCCAGACCTCAGACCCCAAACCCAAAAAAGGCTCCTCCAGAAGTTTAGGGCCTTACCCGGGGTAAAAGAGGTGAGATTGGTGGCCAAAAGGGAGGTCTTGCGAGAGCTTCAGAGGATCTTCCGCGAGGATCCAGAGATCCTGCAGAATCTCGATCTTTCCAAGCTTCCGGACTTTCTGGAGATCCACTTCCAGGACCCCTTGCGGGATCTCCCGCGGGTCCAGCCTCAACTCCGAAAGTTAGAAAAAGAGCCCGGAGTCTTGCGCATCCGCTACGCCCAGAGCTGGCTGGGACGCCTCTGGCACCTTTCCCAGCTCCTGCGCAGACTCCTCTATTTGAGCATGGCCCTGCTCTTGGCTTCCCTTTTGTTCCTGGTGGTGGTTACCGTAAATCTCACCCTGGAAAAGCAACGAGAGGAGATAGAAATCCTCTCTTTACTAGGGGCCTCTCCGGGTTACATCGGGCGTCCCAAGATGATGGTGGCCTTCGTCCTGGGATCCGGGGCCTTCCTTGCGGCCTTCGCCCTGCTCCACCTCTTCGAAAGTTATTTGCAGGGGGCCTTGGCCGGGGTAATTCCTTTCTTAAACTTAAGGCTTTCCCTCCTGCCCACCAATTACCTTATCCTTGGAACAGGAGGTATGGGATTCTTTTGCGCCTTATTGTCCTGGCTTGCAGTGCAGCGCTACTTCTCCTGAACTCGGCTCGGGCAGCGAGCCTTCCCCTAGAGAAGAAGATCCAGGAGGAAAGGCTCCTCCTGCAGCAAACTACCCTTAAAGAAAAGTCCATTCTGAAAGAGCTTCAGGATGTGGCCCGGGAAATCTCTGATTATCAGACAGAAATTAAGCGTTTGCAAAAAAGGACCCAAGAACTTCGAAAAGAAATAAGGACCCTTTCTCAAGCCATGACTAAGCTCGCTCAGAGGAAAGAGAAACTTCGCACCCGGTTGAGTCGAGAGATGGCCCTCCTGGCCACCCTTTCTCGCACCACCTGGATGAATCTCCTCTTCGAGCCCCGGAGCATAGACGAGTTCCTGCGCCGAGAAGACTACCTTTATCTCATCATCCAAAACGAGAACGAAAAACTAAAGGCCCTCCACCGCACCTTAAAGGACCTGGCCCGCCTTCAGACGGAAAAGAAAAAGAGGGTGGAGGAGCTGGCCCGGCAAAAGGAAGATCTGCGCGCAAAGATAGCGGAACTCAGGCTACTCAAAAGGGAAAAGGAGATCCTTTTGGCAGAGGTGCGCCGCAACAAGCAACTTTACCAAGAAATGTTGGACCTTCTGGAGACGGCTCAGCAGGAAATGGAGGCCCTGGCCCGAGAAGTGGCTGAGACCCACAGGCAGGTGCAGGAGTTGCAAAAGGAGAAGGGGGCGGGTCCTGGGAAGGGGTCTCCTCCCCGGTTACGGCCCCTTTTCGAGGTCAAGGGGCTCCTCCTGGCCCCGGTCAAGGGCAAGATCCTCCGCTTTTTCGGCCTGGGGCGGGATATTTTTACCGGAAAGTACACCTTTAGCCCCGGCATCTACATCGGGGCTCCCCCCGGAAGCCCGGTAGTGGCCCCTTTCCTGGCCCGGGTCTCTCGCCTGCGCTGGGTGGAGGGCCAGGGCCAAATCTTGGTCCTGGATCATGGCTATGGTTTTGTTTCGGTCATCGGGGGGCTGGATAAGGTCAAGGTGACCCCAGGAGAGTATGTACACACCGGTCAACCCTTAGGCACGGTGGCCGATTCCCCCTTCGGGCCAAGCGGGGTATATTACGAGCTTAGACGAGAAGGCCAGCCGCTCAATCCTCTGGAGTGGTTGGACCTCAAAACCCTGCACATGGTGAGGTAAAAAATGAAAAAGCGGCTTCTCCTACCCCTTCTCTTAATCCTCTGGCTAGGGGTCTTGCCTGCCCTAGGGGCTACCTCCAAGGGGGAAGATCCTTATGAGGCCCTCAAGCTCTTCTCTCAGGTCCTGGAACTGGTGGAAGAAAACTATGTCAAAAAGGTCACCACCAAGGAACTGGTCTATGACGCCATCAAGGGTCTTCTTTCCGGGCTCGATCCTCACTCCTCCTACCTTTCTCCGGATGAATTCCACGAGTTACAGATCGAGACTAAGGGAAGCTTTACCGGGATCGGGGTGGAGATCACCCTGGAAGACGGGGTCCTTACCGTGGTCTCTCCCATTGAGGGAACCCCGGCCTGGAAGGCTGGCCTTCGGCCGGGGGACAAGATCGTGCGCATCAATGGTCAGCCTACGAAAGGGATGTCTCTCATGGAGGCCGTCAAAAAACTCCGAGGCCCTAAAGGGACCAAGGTGACCATTACCATCTTTCGGGAAGACACCAAGGAACTAAAGGACATCACCTTGGTGCGGGATGTTATTCCTATTCGGAGCGTGCGGGCCCAGACCTTAGAGCCGGGCTATGGCTATATCCGCATATCGAGCTTTCAGGAAAAGACAGGAAAGGAATTGCGTCAGGCCCTAACCAAACTAGAAAAGGAAAATCACCCCCTCAAAGGATTGGTGTTGGATCTGCGGAACAACCCCGGGGGGCTCTTGGATGCGGCGGTGGAGGTGGCGGATGAGTTCTTGGATCACGGACTCATCGTTTATACCAAAGGGCGGCGCAAGGACCAAAACTTCAAATTTGAGGCCCATCCCAACCGGAAAAAACACCCTTATCCTCTGGTGGTCTTGGTGAATGCGGGCACGGCTTCGGCCTCGGAGATCGTGGCTGGGGCCCTTCAGGATCACCATCGCGCGGTCATTCTGGGAACCCGGACCTTTGGAAAGGGTTCGGTGCAGACTATCATCCCCCTGCCTGACGGCTCTGCGGTCCGACTCACCACTGCAGAGTACTTCACCCCCAGCGGTCGCTCCATCCAAGCCGAAGGCATTGAGCCCGATCTAGAGGTCCCGGAGATCAAGCCGGAGTGCTTCCGCAAAAAACACCTAGAGATCCGGGAGAAAGACCTAGCCAGACACCTGGAAAATCCTAACGGGAAAGAGAACAAAGAAAAAGACTCGCAAAAGCTTTTGGCCCGGGATTTTCAGCTCCACGAGGCCCTGAAAGTCCTAAAGAGCCTTCCCCAACTTACGCAGATAAACTACTAATTTGGCCCGTAGATCTCGAAAACGTAAAGCGGAAAAGAGCGGGCTGCCGGGGGCCCTGGCCTGGGCCCTTTTAGGCCTATTCCTCCTGCTGACCCTCCTGACCCTTCTTAAGATCTTCCGGCCCCCCGCCCCACTCTCGGTTCCTTCCCCCGCTCCGCGGCCTTCCCCCCCTCATACTTCTCCGTCGCGGTCCTCTCCCCGCCCTAGAGCCCTCCCCCGGGTGGCCTTGATCATTGACGACATGGGACAGAGGCCCTCCTTAGAAAGAAAGTTCTTTGCCCTGGGCCTCCCTCTTAACTTTTCTTTTTTGCCCAAAGCCCCCTTTACCCCTCGCTTGGCCCGCGAGGCCCATCAACGGGGTTTTACAATCCTGGTCCATCTCCCTATGGAAGCCGAAAATGGGGCCTCTCCCGGGCCAGGAGCCCTCTTAGTCTCCATGAGCGAAAAGGAAATCCGTTACAGAACCCGATACCTCCTCTCACTGGTTCCCTTCGCCGAAGGGGTTAACCAGCACATGGGGTCCCTGTTTTCGCAAGATCCGCTCCGCATGAACTGGGTTATGCAGGAAATCAAAAATAAAGGCATGTTTTTTGTAGATAGTAAGACCACACCTCATTCCGTTGCCCCTTTTGTAGCAGAATACTTGAAAATACCGTTTGCCCAACGAGACATTTTTTTAGATAATAGTTTTTCTAAAGAGGCCTTGGAGAGGGAGCTTAAGCGCATGTTGCAAGAGGCCCAACGCAAAGGTCGGGTGGTAGTTATTGCTCATCCCCATCCGCAGACCCTGGAGTTTTTAAGGCGTCATCGAAGGCTACTCCTTTCCAAGATCCGGTTGGTATCTATCAAAGAGCTGGTGGAGGTACCCCGCTAATGCGCAGGGTTAAGACAGCCAAAGAGCTGGCCGAAGAGATTTGGAGGGTTTATAAGAAAGGGAAGGGGGTTCCCCGCTGCGCCTTTTGCGGAAGACCCATTAAGCGCAAGGAAGAGGCCTTCTTAGGGCGTAAGGGTTGATTCGAGGTCTTGGCGTGCCGGAAGCACGCCGGGAGAAGTATTCATACCTCCTGTTGCCGATAGAGGCTCAGAAAAAGTCAGAGGCTTGTTAGGTCATTCATTAGGAGCTCAAAGATCTAAATCTCTGGTATGATCGTGTCGATTATCCCGTAAACCCTACGACGGATGAGAGGGATTAGTGGCCAAGCTTGAGGATCTTAACCAAGGAGCCACCGTTTTGCCGAAATTTTCCTCAAGATCCTCATAAGAGTAGCCGAAGAAATAACAGATGCTAAACCTCCCCTCCGAGGTGTTTCTCAAGATAGACCCCGTAAAAGGTGGTTTCCAGAAAAGGGATCCCGCCCGGGGCCCGGGCAAAGCCACCTTTGCGAAAACAGCGTTCCACGAAGAAACGGGTCTTCTCCGGCTCGGGGAAGGGGCGGCGGACCCTTTCCCAAAGGCGCACCGCGAAGTAGGTGTTTTCCAGAAAGGAGGTCGTGCCGGGGAAAAAGCCAAAACCCCCATCCGGGTTGCGGGCCGAGAGCACCCAAAGCAGGCGGTCTTGGGTGAGGAGCTCCGGGGCCACCCGCGAGAGGTGGTAAAGATCGGAAAGGGTACGGGGGCGGAGAGTACAGGCGACCTTCGGGAGGTCT
>QOAM01000132.1 GCA_003978075.1 Thermodesulfatator sp.
AGGAGAAAGGGGATCTCCTAAGGCGGGCTGGACTTTAAACAAAATGGTGAAGGAGCTTTCTCCGTCGGTTTCGAAGATGGCAAAAGGGCGCGGCAGTAAAGGGTCGTAACTCCTTTTCCAGGCCTTTATCCTTACGAAGTGTCCGGGTCGCAAACACTTTACTAGCTCCGGACAGGCTATTTTTAATTTGAAATACTCCCCGTCTTTGTCCAATTTCAAAATTTCTTTAACTTTCCCTTTATACATAAGACCCCTGAGAAAAAAGGCTCCCTTTCCTTGGGAGGCTTCGCTCCCCTCATTCCATTTTACCTGTATTTCTTCACGAAAGAACTTTCTGAGGTGTGTGACCTTCAAGCCCCTTTTGCCCCGGGTTTACTTATTTTAAGCTTTTTTAGGGACTTTCGGAGGGTGGTTAGGGGATGACTCCCTGGGAGAAGTTGGAGATCCTGGGAGCAGCGGCCAGCTACGACCACTCCTGCACCGGGACCGGGCTTTCTCCGGACCTTCCCATAACTCTGGAAGGGCGGCGGAAGATCCCAGGCCTTTACTTGGCTCACACCTCCTCAGGCCGCAAACTTCCCCTCCTCAAAATCCTTCTCACCAATCGGTGTCGGTTTCACTGCGCCTACTGTGTGAATCGGGCCGGGGCCTCCGGACCGCGGGCGGCCTTCGAGCCCCGGGAACTGGCTGAAGTGGCCCTGGAGCTCCTGCGGCGAGGACTCATCCAGGGAGTCTTTCTTTCCGCGGCGGTGGAGGGCTCGGCCGACGACACCATGGAGCGCATGCTGGCTGCGGCCCGGCTCCTCCGACACCGTTACGGCTTTTCCGGCTATCTTCATCTCAAGATCCTTCCCGGGACCTCGCCGGAATTGATAAGGGAGGCTGTGCGGCTGGCCAGCCGGGTGAGTGCCAATCTGGAGTTCGCGCGGAGAGCCACCCTCAAGCGCCTGGCCCCGGAAAAGGAAAAGCGCCGGCTGGTGGCTGCTCTGGTCCAGGCCCGGGAGGCGGCCCTAGAATTGGGAAAGCGCCCCTCCCTTACCACTCAGGTCATCGTAGGAGCCGGCCCGGAGACGGATTACGATTTCCTGCGCACGGCCCAGAACCTCTACCGTCAGGGGCTCCTCTCCCGGATGTATTTTTCGGCCTACCTGCCGGTAAGCTCCCACCCGGACCTTCCCTCTCCAAAAACCCCGCCCCCGGTAGCCCGTGAGCGCCGGCTCTACCAGGCAGACTATCTGCTGCGGCTCTACGGCTTCACTTATCAGGAACTTCTCTCTCCAGGAGAGAATCTCCCCCTCGATCGGGATCCCAAGCGGGCCTGGGCTGAAAGACACCCGGAATTCTTTCCGGTGGAGATCACCCGGGCCTCCTACGAGGAGCTTCTGCGGGTTCCGGGCATAGGACCTCAGAGCGCCCGTCGCATCCTGGAGGCCCGGAGCGAAGGAGGATTGAGCTTTGAAGGGCTGCGCCGCTTAGGAATCCGTCTAGGAAGGGCCGCCCCTTACCTCCTTCTTCGAGGCCGACGCCTTCCCCAAAACTTGAGTCTCTTCTAGGGACCCCCTTACCGGTTATTTCTCGCCGAAGATCTCCCAGACATAGGTGGCGATGGCTTGGGCCTCCTCGTCAGAAAGGCGCTCTTTCGAAAACTGGGGCATCCCTGGCCCGGGATGGCGCATCTTCTGCACGATCCCCTGGGTAGAGGTGATGCCGTTTCGGAGAACCTATCCCCTTCTTCATCCTTGCCCCCTTATCTAATTTTTAAAGCTTCTAAAATTCTAAACTTTACAGGTAATATCCCTTCTCCGGTACGGCAAGAGGTAAGGAAGATCTCCTCCGGAGGGATTTCCAGGGTGGCTTCCCAGCGCTTTCGGGCCCGGGGGATCTCGCCCTTTCGAAGGCGATCGATCTTGTTGAGAACGGCGATAAAAGGGCGCTCGAGGGATTTCACATACCCCAAGAGGCCTCTGTCCAAAGGGTCCGGCTCGCGCCGGATGTCGAAGATGAGGATCAAAAGGCGCAAGGGGCGGGGAGCGGAAAGATAGCCCTCCACCAGACGCCTCCAGGATCTCTGCACTTGCGGGGGGACCCGGGCAAAGCCGTAGCCCGGAAGATCCACCACCAGAAAGCGATGGTCTATCCGGAAAAAGTTTAGAGCCCGGGTGAAACCCGGGGTGGAGGAGACCCGGGCGATCTTTTTTCGGCCCAAGACGGCGTTAATAAGCGAGGATTTTCCCACATTGGAGCGACCCAGAAAGGCCACTTCCGGAAGGCCGGGCACCGGAAGATCCTCCGGCCGGACCACGCTCTTGACGAACTGAATCTCTCGGAAGTTCATCTCCCCTTCCTGACCGGGGGTAAGGGATTTTCGAAAAAGTTCGAGTATAATTTAAAGAAAGTATGACACTTCTGACCGAGAGGGAAAGGGCATGGCTACGGTAAACATCGAAGGGGTGACTTTGCATCTGGCGCATCCGGATACCTTAAATCTGGTGTGTGTGGGCCAGGAGGAAGTGGTCCGGCAGATCCTCGCGGCCTGGATCTTGGTGGACGAGCGGGATCTTCCCCTTCATCCCCGGCTGGTGGGAAAACCCGGAGTGGGGAAGACCACTCTGGCCTACGCCGCGGCCCAGAGGCTTTCCCGGGAGGTCTATATCTTTCAGGCCACGGTGGACACCCGGCCGGAGGACCTCCTGGTCACCCCGGTGATATCTGAGGAAGGCCGCATCAAGTACATGGCCAGCCCCATCGTCACGGCCATGATCCGGGGAGGAGTAGCCATCATCGACGAGGCCAACCGCATGAGCGAGAAGAGCTGGGCCTCCCTAGCCCCGCTCCTCGACTCCCGGCGTTATGTGGAATCCATCGTGGCGGGAATCAAGATCAAGGCCCATCCGGATTTCCGTCTTTGCGTGACCATGAACGAAGACGCCTCCACCTTTGACCTTCCAGAATACATTGATTCCCGTCTCAAGCCCATCATCTATGTGGATTTCCCCGAGGCCGAGGAGGAGAAAGAGATCCTGCGGGCCAACCTGCCCTTTGCCGAAGAGGAGCTCCTGAACTATCTGGTGACCTTTCTGCAGGCCGCGCATCGGCAGGGGGAACCCTACAGCGTGCGCGACGGGGTCAATATTGGCCGTTACGCCCTCAAACGCCTACGGAGCTCCCCCGAAGAGCGTACCCTCAAGGAGGCCCTGAAAGAGGCGGTAGTGGCGGTGCTAGGCCCTGAGGCCCTGAACTATTTTCCCGAAGAGGAAAGACCCCAGCCCTTTCGTCTGCGTCCGGTCTAAATGCTGGACTTGAAGCTCGGACAGACCCTGATTCGCCTCCTTCCGGTCCTCCACGGGCGGCTGGAGTTTGCCCAAGCGGTAAAGGGGGAACTCGAGGAGTTTGCTCCGGAAGTCGTGGCCTTAGAGCTCCCCACCTTTTTGGAGGAGCCCTTTCGCCGGGCCCTCCGAAGGCTCCCTCTCCTTTCGGTGATCGCCTTTAGGGACGCGGAGGGCACCGAGGTCTATTTGGTGGTGGAGCCTGCCGAGGCCCTGGTGGAGGCCGGACGCACGGCCTTAGAAAGAGGCTGGGCGCTTTCTCTTATAGACGCGGCCCTTCCCGATTATCCGGAAAGGATGGAGCCTTTTCCCGACGCCTATCTGGTCTTCAGACTGGGGTACCGAGGCTATGTAGAGGAGGCCCTGAAGGGGGACTTTCCGGCCTCGGAGGCCGATCACCTGCGGGAGCTCTTCATGGCCCGGAAGATCCGGGGCCTGGCCCGGCGCTTTTCCAGGATAGCCGTGGTCTGCGGATTGAGCCATGCCCGGAGACTGGCGAGGCTTCTGGCCCAGAGGGATCTCCCCCGACCCTTCTTGCGGACCCAGGTCCAAGGCCTAGCCCTCTTTCATCTGGGGGCCGAGGGCTCACGGGAGGTCCTTTCTGAGCCCCCCTTTTTCCAAGGCCTTTACGAGGAAGCCCGGCGGGAGGGGAGACTCCCCCTGGATCGCTTGCACCTCCAGGAAAGACTTCTCGCGGAGGCGGAGAAGGCCTTTGAAAGGGAGTTCCGGGAACGCCTGAGTCCCCAGGCCCGAAGGGTCTTCCGGCAGTTCGCCCGCAATCAAGCCCTCCTCTCCGCGCGCCTCACCCCGGACTTTTATCAGCTGGTGGTGGCCGCGCGGGGGGCCGGAGGAGACGACTTCGCCTGGCATTTCTGGGAGGTGGGGACGCGTTATCCCTACCAGACCGAGACCCCGGAGATCATGTCCTTGGATCTGCGCCTGGAGGACCTGCAGCGCCCTCACCGCAAGGTGCGTTTTTTAAAGCGCCTGCACCCCTTACACCTCCGCCGGAGGCTGGTGCCCCTTCGAAGGCGCCCGGAAAGGCGTCCCGGGGAGTTCAAGGCCGCCTGGAAAGGGGAGGTCATCTGCTCCTTCCCTCCAGAGGACCTGGTCATCGAAAACTTCGGACGGGAGGTCATGCGCCGGGCCCTGCGGGTGATCTCCGAGGAGTTGCGCCGGGTGGAGCCCTTCCTAGCCTCTCTCAAGGACGGTCTCGACTTACGTGAGACCATTCGCCACTGGCCTGAAGGGCGGCTCTATGTGGTAGAGGCCCCGGCGGCCCCGGGACGAGCGGGCTCGGTGGTGGTGATCTTTGAAGAAGACGAAGGCCCCCAAGAAAAGTATCCCTGGAAACTCACCTGGCACGGGGAACATGTGGAGGAGTCGGACATGGCCTTTTACGCCACCCCGCCGGGAGAGGTGGTCATCGGCCCGGGTATCTCCCGTTGCGTTTACGGGGGGTTCATGCTCACCTATCCCCCCATGCGGGTCTATGAGGTCTGGTCCGATCCCTACTTCGATTTTGCCCGCACCAAGGCCGAACGGCTGCTGGTGGCGGCCATCGATTATTCCCTGGAACGCTACGTAGTGTATGTGGCTCGGAGGCCCCCTTCGGCCCTGGCCAAGCAATTCGCCGCCCGGCAGGGAAAGAAGGTCATCTACCTTCCGTTGGGATCCTTTTCCTCCCTCCATCTCCGGCGCATCCGCGTCTTCCATGTGCTGGAAGGCTACCATGTGCGGGCTTACGCCCACGAATACATCGGCAAATCCTAAAAAAATGCACGCAGAACTGCGGCTCTGGCGCGATAGATTCCGGCGTCCGCTCCTTTTCGCGGCCCGAAGAGACTTTGCCCTCCTGCCCAAGGTACGCGATCTGGAGGATACCCTGAGCCGCCTCCTTACCGAGGCTCCAAGGACCCTAGATGAGGCCTTCCTCTCCCTGCTGGAGGAGAAGGTGCGAGGTCTCGAAGGCCTCCCTCTGGAGGAAAAGAAGACCCGCATCCAGGAGCTCCTCCACCTTACCGAGGACCTTGAGGAGAGTGCCCGAGAGGAATTTGCCCCTTATCCTCCTCCTGAAGACTATGCAAAGCTCCGCCAGGAGCTCCAGACCCCGGTCCAGTATGTAAAGGGGGTGGGGCCCAAGCTCGCGGCTCGCCTGGCCTCGCGCGGGCTACACACCGTGGAAGATCTCCTTTACTTCCTACCCCGGGCTTACGAGGATCGGCGTCGCCTCACCCCTATCCGGGAGGCCCGCATCGGGGAACGGGTGGTGGTTCAGGGGGAAGTGGTCATGAGCGGTCCGGTCCACTTCAAACGCCGCAAGGTCTACGAGGTCCTTCTTTCCGATGGCACCGGGATCTTGGCCCTCAAATGGTTTCACTTTCGGGAAAACTTTCTCAAGGAGGCCTTTCAGCCGGGCAAGACCGTGATCGTCTCCGGGGAGGTCTCCCGCTTCGGCGGGCGCTTGGAGATGGTGCATCCGGAGATCGAAGACCCGGAGGACCCCGCATTAAACCTCCATGTGGGGCGCATTCTCCCGGTCTATCCCGCCATCGAGGGGGTCTCTCCCAAGGTGTTGCGCCGCATCTTGCGCGAGGCCGTGGAACGCTATGCCGATCACTTGGTGAGCTACATCCCTCTCGAGATCCTGCGCCGCCGGCGCCTCCTCCCCCTGGCCGAGGCCATAAAACGCCTCCACTTTCCCCCGGAGGACGCGGACCTCGAGGCCCTGAATCGGGAGCGCAGCGTGTATCACCGTAGCGTGGCCTTTGACGAGTTTTTCTTCCTGGAGCTGGCCCTGGGTCTCCGGCGCTCGCGGTCCGCCCAGGCCCCGGGTATCGCCTTCCGCACCGAAGGCCGCCTGGTGAAAGAATTCCTGGAGAAGCTCCCCTTTCGTCTTACCCCGGCCCAGGAACGGGCCCTCCAGGAGATCCTCCGGGACATGGCCAAGCCCTATCCCATGAACCGGCTCCTTCAGGGGGATGTGGGCTGCGGGAAGACGGTGGTGGCCTTTCTTGCGGCGCTTACGGCCATAGAAAACGGCTATCAGGTGGCCCTCATGGCCCCCACGGAGATCTTGGCTGAACAGCACTACAGCGGCTTCCGGGAGCTCTGCGGCCTGGCCGGGGTGGAAGTGGCCCTCCTCACCGGAGGCCTTCCGTCCAGCCGCAAGCGGGAGGTCAAGCAGGCCCTGGCCCTAGGGCAAATCCAAATGGTCATCGGCACCCACGCCCTCTTTCAAGAAGATGTAGAGTTCAAACGCCTAGGGCTGGTGATCATCGATGAGCAGCACCGGTTCGGGGTCCTCCAACGGGCGGCCCTAAGGGATAAGGCCCAGGGGGTCTCCCCAGACACCTTGGTCATGACCGCCACCCCCATCCCCCGCACCCTGGCCCTCACCCTCTACGGGGACCTCGAGGTCTCTCTCATCGACGAGATGCCTGCGGGACGCAAGCCGGTGAAGACCCTCCTTTTTGCGGCCCGGGAGAGGTCCAAGGCCTACGCCCTGGTCCGAAGGGAGATAGAAAAAGGGCACCGGGCCTATGTGGTGCTTCCCCTCATCGAGGAATCGGAGAAGATGGGCCTCCTTTCCGCCACGGAGTGGGCGGAAAAGCTCTCCCAGGAGGTCTTTCCGGATCTCCGGGTGGGCCTCCTTCACGGGCGTATGAGCCCCATGGAAAAGGAACGGATTATGCGGGCCTTCAAGCGCGGAGACCTGGACATCCTGGTCTCCACCACGGTGATCGAGGTGGGGGTGGATGTGCCGGAGGCCACGGTGATGGTCATCGAGCACGCCGAACGCTTCGGGCTTTCCCAGCTCCACCAGTTGCGGGGGCGGGTGGGGCGCAGTGAGCGCCAGTCCTATTGCCTTCTCATTGCCCATGCGGTATCACCGGGGAGTGAGGCCTGGCGCAGACTCAAGGTGCTCACCGAGACCACCGACGGCTTCCGGATCGCCGAGGAAGACCTGCGCATCCGGGGGCCGGGGGAGTTCTTGGGCACCCGTCAGCACGGGTACCTGGAGTTCCGGAGGGCGGACATGATCCGGGATTACGACATGCTACTGGCCGCCCGGGAGGAGGCCTTCCGGCTGCTGGAGGAGGATCCGGAGCTCTCCCGCCCGGAGCACCGGGTGCTCCGCAGGGTGCTGGCCGAGCGCTGGGCCGAGCGTCTGCACCTTTCGGAGGTGGCCTGATGCGCGAGATAGGTATAGGACTTCTGGGGCTGGGAGTCGTGGGAGGGGGGCTGGTACGGCTCCTCCGGGAAAACGGGGAATTTCTTTCTCGGAAAACAGGGATACGCCTGCAGGTGCGGCGCGTGCTGGTGCGCGATCCGGCCAAGCCCCGGGCGGTCTCCGTGCCCCGGGAGATCCTCACCACGGATTTTGAAGAGATCCTTTCCGACCCGGCCATCCACATCGTTTGCGAGCTCATGGGGGGGCTTGAGCCGGCTCACACCTATATTCTGCGGGCCCTAGAGGCCGGAAAGTATGTGGTCACGGCCAATAAGGCCGTGCTTTCCACCTATGGTCCAGAGATCTTTGCGGCAGCCGAGGCCGCAGGGAGCGGGCTCTTTTTCGAGGCCGCGGTGGGAGGCGGGGTGCCCATCGTGAAGGCCCTGAGAGAAAGCCTTTCCGCCAACCGCATCCGGCGTCTCACGGCCATCGTCAACGGCACCTGCAACTACATCCTGACCCGCATGACCGAGGAGGAGATGCCCCTCTCGGAGGCCCTACGCGAGGCCCAGGCCCGGGGACTGGCCGAGGCCGATCCCACCCTGGACCTCACCGGGGCGGACTCGGCCCATAAACTGGCCATCCTGGCCACCCTGGCCTACGGAGGATTCCTCTCCGCGGATCAGGTCTATACCGAGGGTATCCAGGATCTGGAGCCGCTGGACATCCGTTTTGCCCGGGAGTTTGGCTTCGTGCCCAAGCTTTTGGCTCTGGGAAGAGAGGAGGGGGGACGGGTGGAAGTGCGGGTGCATCCCACCCTGGTGCCGGAAACCCATGTCTTGGCTTCGGTAAGGGAG
>QOAM01000078.1 GCA_003978075.1 Thermodesulfatator sp.
GCCCGCCTTTTTCTTTAGAATCTGGTCCATCAAATAGCCGACAATTTCAGACTGCGAAATCCCAAGCAAAGGTGTCATCTAAAAATGTTCCAGCTAATATTGCGAAATATACAAATTATGGTTAGGATATTTTTAAAAAATTTTAGTAATGACCGGGGACAAAGGAAAGGGGGAGGAGTGACCTGCAAGGGAACTTTTTGTATCCCGATTATCTTAAGGATCTAACATGAACAGGAAGGAGATGATATGAGCAGGGAGAAGGCTCGGCGGGGTTTTACTTTAATAGAATTGGCTATTGTGTTGGTCATTTTAGGACTTTTGTTGGGAATGGGAGTAGGTCTTGTAAGGATGCTTACTAAAAGGAACAAGATCATGGAAGCAAGAGAAAAGATCAGGGAAGCAAGAGAAGTGGTAAACGCTGCTATAGACGCTTTAATAGGGCACGCAATGTCGAGAGGGTGCCTTGTTCTAAAGGACAATGATCCTCTTCAGGGCTTTTTTAGCGGTACCCAATTTTATCAAAATGCGGGAATCCCCAGGATTAAGGATTCATGGGGCAAGTTTTTATATTACATTGTCGCTCCTGAAATAGCTCAAGGAGGTAAGGGGGGACAGTGTAGCTCAAATAAAGATATTTGCTCCCAAGATGGGACGAGTTTAATTCTCAAAGTCTGTAAAGATGCAAAGTGTTCTTCTTGGGATGAGGAATATCATGATATAGCTTTCGTGATAGTTAGTGGCGGACCGAACTATAATATCCAGATTAGTCCCTATAACCCTATTCTAGTGTATATGCCTGGCATTGCTGTAGACGGTTTTAAAGAAGATGGAAATGCAACAGGAGGTTTTGATGATATTGTAAAATGGGTAACCCTTAATGAATTGAAAGTGAAAATAGGTTGTCAATATCTGAGAAAAACCCTTCCAAAAATATTACCTCCAAGGACTTTTCCAAAAAAGCTCCCAATCGAAAAGGTAAAGCCAATCGAAAAGAGAGATTAAATAGATTCAAAACCGTAGTCTCACTAGTAAAAGAAGTGTGTTTTTCCAAAGCCGAGACAATTTTAATTCTGGATACTCCTCTTCGAGTATTTCTCGACTTCCTCAAACTGGGGTTATAGAATTCTGCTCCGGAGAGCTCGAAGTTAAAAGTCTCCACCACGCCTATGACAAGGTAGCTCAAACCTCAAATCAAAGACCCCCCTCCCGATGGGAGGGGAAAAGGAGTTAAAAATTAAAAATTGAAGGTAATCACGGCATCCACCAAGTAACGGTCATCAATGAGACTCTCTTCTTCATCAGTGAGAGCAAATTCATAGGCTACTCCTAGAGAAAGCCATTTCAGAGGGCGGATCCTTAAACCTAGAGCCAGGGTGACTAAGTTACGGTTATCGTCGCTGTGTGAGCCTCCTAGATTTACGATATCGCACCCGCTGAAGGAGGCCAAAGCCGCTACTAGATCGTCCTTTTCGCCGGAATGGAGGATGTCCCTAAGGACTCCCACCACTGTATCGGCCCCTAAGGTAGCTATAGCCTGGTCTAGATCCTTGGCACTGGTGATCCCTAAGGCCTTAAGGGTGTCCACATCATCCAGATCCCGGTCGCCGGAATCTATTACATAAAAGTGGTTGAGCTCCACAAAGGGATGTAACCAAGGAGTGATGTTGTAGCCCACATGCCAGGCATCGTAAAAGAGGGTGTCCTCTTCGTCATTATCTACCGGGAGGATAAAACCTAAGCTTCCAGAAAATTGCCAATTTCCGTAACCCTTCAGGAATAAGGCTTCTAAATTGAAATTTCCATCGCCATTTCCTTGGAAGACATCATCTTCCCCGCTAGCAAATTCATAAGTGAGGCGTAAAGAGAGCACGAAATCTTTTTGGGGATTATAGATGACCGCATATTGCAATCCCGCAGCGATATCCGCGAGCCCGCTACCCGCAGGGATCAGGGAATCATCATCCGGATCGCAGTCCACATACCCGTCCTTGATGGCTACGAGGGAAAGACGCTCGTTTAGAGCCAAAGAAAACTGTAAAGCAAAGCCGTCAACATCTCCACCAAGCTTGCGGGCCGCGTGGTAAAGACCATATTTTTTGAGCACATGCTTGATATCTGAACGGAATTCCACCTTGTCCGGAAGATTTTGGTGAAGGTAGATAGGACGAATCATGGTGTAATTGCGGGCGTCATGGCTGTAAATCGGATTAGAGACCGAGAGGACAAACCTAGAAAGATCCCCTGCCCACAGGAGAACGTCCCCAAAAATAAAGACCAAAAGGAAGATTAGAAGAGTCTTAAGACTTTTGTAAGGCATCTTCGACCTCCTTTTTTGAAATTTTTCTTTAAAAGCAATGTTAGAATATCTTAACGGAACTTGTCAAGAGACTTTTCGACAAATTTTTAAAAATGGAAATTTTTCTGGATAAATTGCGAAAGATTAAAAACCTTTAGGAGAGTAGCTCTTGAAGTCTTGGGAGCTCAGAAACTGCGTATTCCAGGACAGAGTCCCCACTTTTTCTCCGATCCTGGAACAGGTGGGGACTTTGCGGCAATGGGTGGATACTTTGCCCAACTGGCCTTCACCCCTGGCTCCGGCCCATCACCTTTCATCTCCTGCAAGGAAGGTCCTTCTTTAGGACTTCGGGACCGTTTGCCGGCCCTTTCAGGGAATAACCGATCCGGAGAAGTCTACCCCGTATCTCAACCAGATCTTTATTCCTCGGTCCAACCGAAATTTGCCGTAAAGGCGGAGGATTTGGAGAAGGGGCCTGGAGGAAAGCTCCTCAAAATCTCGATTTTGAGTCGGGGGATGAAAAGAAAGTGATAAGGCTTTCCGCTCCGCAGTAACACCCTCATAACCGCTCCTCAGTTGACGAGAAAGGGGTTTCATATTAGGCAATGATCCATGCCTGAGGTCAGGCCTTTTTATGGATGGCGCTTCAACCCTCAAAAAGTGGACCTTTCGAAGGTGGTGGCCCCGCCTTATGATGTGGTCTCTCCCGAGGAAAAAGAAGCCTATTTAGCCCAGGATCCCCACAACATCTTTCATCTAGAGCTGGCCCGCGATCCGGAAAAGGCGGCCCATACCCTCCAATCTTGGATAAGAAAGGGTATCCTCTTCCAAGAACCCCAGCCCATCCTTTACCTTTACCGCCTGCACTTCACTCACCAAGGGCGAAAGCTCACCCGCACCGGATTTGTGGGGCTGGTAAGGATCTTTCCCCCTGAGAAATACATTTTTCCTCACGAAAAGATCTTCCCCAAGGTCACGGAAGAACGCCTGACCTTACTACGGGCCACTCAAGCCCAATTCAGCCAGATCTTTGTCCTTTACGGGGATCCTCAGGGGTATGCCTTTTCCCTCTCCCCACCAGGTCCCCCTCTTCTGCAAGTGGAATTTCAGGACCAAATGCACGAAATCTTCGCCCTAAACGATCCCCGGATCTGGAAAGAACTCGGCCTCTTGTGGGAAAAGACCCCCTTTTATATTGCCGATGGCCATCATCGTTACGCTACGGCCTTGCGCTACGCAGAGGAGATGACCCAGGTTCTTAACCCAAAAGGACCTCGTTGCTTTCATTACCTGATGATGTATCTTTGCCCTTTAGAAGATCCGGGACTCCTGGCGCTTCCCACTCATCGTATTCTCCGCATCTCCTTTTCTGCAGAAGCCCTCTTAAAGGCCTTGGCGGAGTTCGCGGAGGTTAGGGAAGATCCCCTGGCTTTTCCTTCGCTGGAAAAGAGGACCCTTTTGGTCCTCTCGGAGGGAAGACGCTGGGCCATAACCTTGCGACCGGAGGTGTTGGAGCGTTTTAGTCGGGAGAGCGGGCTTCCGGAAGAAGAGCTCCCTGCAGCCTGGTGCGCCCGGCTTATAGAGATACTCTGTGGAGAAGGGGAAAAGGACCTCCAAGAGAGGGGACTTTTGATCTACACCCCGTGGGTTGAAGAGGTGGAGCACGAAGCCGCTCAAGGGGGCCTGGGATTTCTCCTTCCAGCCACCGCCTTAAAGACCCTGGTCCGGGTGGCCGCTACTGGAAGGGTTATGCCTCACAAATCTACCTACTTCTACCCTAAGATTCTCACCGGCACGGTAATCTTCCGCATCAATCCTCAAAGCGCTCCCCCTTGCCCGTGACCTCAGAAGAGCTCTTTTTGAAGGGATTGGCGGAGGCCCAAGATCTCTACACAAGGCTGGCCAAGATCTTGGAAAAAGAGGCCCCCTTTCGAAAGATGCTCGCAGCGCTGGAAAGGGCCATAGAGCGTTCCAATGAGGCCTATCGGGATACCGGAGCAGACCAGTTGTGTGCCACTTGCGCCACCTCAGGGCGCGGCACTTGCTGCGTGCGTGACATGGAACTTTCTGTCTCTCGAGAGCTTTTGCTGATCAATCTCTCCCTAGGGGTGGAGCTCCCCCGCCAGAGGCTTTTCCCCCGAGGCTGTTTCTTTTTAGGGGCAAGAGGGTGTCTTCTCCGGGCCCGGCCCCTTCTTTGCCGCAACTTTTTTTGCCATTGGTTTCGCCAACGTTTCTCCCCGGAAAATTTGGCCTATCTCCAGGAAGCTATGGAAGAAGAGGCTCGCCTCCTTTTCCAGACCGAACAATATCTCAAGGTCTTCCTCTTGGCGTTGTCACAAGGTGGCGCAAAAAAGATAAGTTAGAAATTTGCCATCGACCAGATCATCAAAATCCTAGCCGAAGCTAAAACTCTGGAAAATTCCGTAGTAGCTACCGCTATACGGCATCTCAAAAAACTACCGCTGGCCTCAAAAAAATATCGGAGTTTTCCGCCCCGAAGCCAAACGCCCAAAGCGCCGAAGGCCAGATTTTGCATCTGAGGTTCACCTGATGGGCTATATCCCTTGTCATAGTAAAGTATTGGAGTAGCCAGGTCCTTCTAGAGATTTCTGAAAAAGTCGGGGGTCTCCTCAAAAATCAGAGACCTGGGATCGGGTTTTTAAGAAATCCTTGATCCATCGCCTTACTTAAAGAATTTCCCGGCGGGAGAAAAGTTGACGCTCGGGTCTTAGGGAGTTAAAAATTTTCAAAATTTAGAGACCTCTCCAGGGGAAAGGATTTCAAAAAGTGAAAATTGTTTGTATTGAGCCGCGCAATGCGCGGACCCATGTGTTTTCAGCTTTCAAACTTCCTCGTCTGGCCATGCCCCTTCTGGGGACCATCCTGCGCGACCGGGGGCATCAGGTCACGGTCTTTCTCGAAGAGTGGGGACCGGTCTCTGAGTCGGCCCTGCGAGAAGCTGATCTAGTCTTAATCTCCACCATCACCCCCACTGCGCCTCGGGCTTACACCTGGGCTCGCCGCGTTCGGGAAGAATTTGGTAAGCCGGTGGTCATGGGAGGTCCTCACGTAACCTTTCTCCCAGATGAAGCCTTGGAGTATGCGGATTTCGTGGTACGGGGAGAGGGGGAAGAGACGGTGGTAGAACTGGTGGAGGCCCTGAAGGACGGAGGGGGCTTTGAGGGTATAGCCGGTCTTTCCTTTCGACGCAATGGAGAAAAGATCCACAATCCCCCCCGTAAGACCCTGGCCCGGCTCGACGACCTCCCTGTCCCTGATTTTTCGCTAGTGCCTGGAGTAAGTCCAGAAAAGCTCCGGATTTATCCCACAGCTACCTCTAGAGGTTGCCCTTACGGATGCATTTTCTGCTCGGTAATTGCTATGTTCGGCCGCAAATATCGCTTTCGCTCTACGGAAGCGGTCTTGGAAGAACTTTCCCGTATCCAGCCAGGCCAGCACGTATTCATTTACGACGATAATTTCGCCGCCAATCTCAAGCGCACCAAGGCCCTTCTCGAAGGTATGGTGCGAAAGGGCTTTCGCGGGGAATGGTCCTCCCAGGTGCGCATTGACATTTACCGCGATCGAGAACTGCTAGAGCTTATGCGACGCAGCCACTGTTTCGTAGTCTATGTAGGGCTGGAGTCGGTAAACCCGGAGACTTTAAAGGCCTTTCGCAAGGGCATCACTTATCAGGAAATTCTGGAAGGGGTGGAGACCCTCCATCGCTATGGCATCCGGGTGCACGGAATGTTCGTCATCGGGGCTGACACCGACACCGAGGAGACTATCCGGGCCACTTTGGATTTTGCCCGGCGGGTACGTCTAGATTCTGCCCAGTTTCTTATTTTAACCCCCATCCCTGGCTCCAAGCTTTTTGAAAATTACCGAAAGGAAGGCCGCATCTTCGACTACCGTTGGGAGCTTTATGACGGACACCATGTAGTTTTTAAGCCCCGGAATCTTTCTCCCTTGCGTCTCCAGGAACTCTCCACCGAACTCCACGCTCAATTTTACAGCTTTTGGGAAGGCCTGCGCTTTCTCCTTCGGGGGGACCGCTTCGGGGCCGCCCTGCGCTTCATGGGGCGCCGGTTTGTGCAAAAGTGGCAAAAGGAAAACCGTGACTTCTTTCAGGAGCTCAAAGAACGCGCTCCTTAAGCGGGAAATTTTCACACGCCGCTTCACCTGAAAAAGAAATGCTCCCCAAGAAGGTCCTCCTGGCCTATGATGGGACTACTCCCTCCCGCAAGGCCACCGCTTACCTCAATCAGGTCTTTGGACATCGTGAGGATTTTGAAATCACTGTTTGTGTAATCGCTCGTAAGCCTCCCTCTCACCTCTTGCAGGCTGGAGGAGGGCACTCTTTTCTCGAGAGGGAGGAGCTCCTGGAAAAGGCTATTGCGGAAAATCTGGCCCAAGCCCAGAAGGTGGCCCAGCGGGGGCGAGAGCTCCTGGCCGCCTTTCCCGAAAAAAGTGTGGACCTCCGGGTCTGTCTCCAGACCGGGGATCTGGCCTACGAAATCATCCGTACAGCCGAATCTGGACGCTACGACGCCATCGTGGTAGGCCGGCGCGGGCTCTCTCGTACCACACAGGGTTTTATGGGGAGCGTTTCTTATAAACTAGCGGGACACGCCTTGTGTCCCGTCTGGATGATCTCTGGAAAGAGCTGGAATCATCGAGTCCTGGTTGCTGTGGACTTGGGAGATCCGGGATTCCGGGTAGTGGAGCATGTGGCCTTCATCTTTTCCGGAGATCCCAAGGTAGAGATTACGCTCTTTCATGTAGTCTATCCCTGGACCGGTCCGGGCCCGCGGACGGAGACCCTAAAGGAGATGGAGAAACATCTGATTGCCTCGGCTGCAGAGGAGGCCCGGGTCTTTTTCGAAAAGGCCCGAGAATATTTTGAGAAAAACGGTTTTCCTGCGGAGAGGGCTCGAGTAAGGATAGTCCGTTCCCTCTTTGGTCCGGCTTCCGCTATCCTCAAAGAAGCCCGTCGGGGACACTACGGCACGGTGGTGGTGGGACGGCGAGGGAGGGGAGGGTTCCGGGGTCTTCTCTTGGGCTCCGTCTCCACCAAGATCATCTCTACTCTAAAGGACCGGGCGGTATGGCTCGTAGGGTGATCCGGTGTCCGGTCTGTCGGAGGCCTGTCTCGTGGGAAGGGAACCCTTATCGGCCCTTCTGCTCAGAACGCTGTCGCTTGGTAGATCTGGATCGCTGGCTTTCCGAGGATTATCGTATTTCCATCCCTCGAGAAGCCTTAGAGGAAGAATCGGAGGGGGTGCAAGATGAAGAGCTATGATTTAGTGATCATAGGCAGCGGGCCGGCTGGACTTCAGGCCGCCATCCATGCTGCCCGGCGCAAACTTCGGACTTTGGTTTTGGGAAGGATCGAATCCAGCGGTCTTTTCCGGGCCCATATGGAAAATTATTTTGGCCTTTGGGGTAAGGTCTCAGGGGAAGAGCTCCTTCGCACCGGTCTCAAACAGGCTCTACAATTCGGGGCAGAACATCGATCAGAGGACGTAGTGGCCCTAGAGATGGAAGAAGGGGGCTTTCGGGTAAAACTCGAGGGAGGGGAGGAGATTCAGACCCAAACCCTTATCTTAGCCTTGGGGGTGAGCCGGCGCAAGAAAAAGATCAAGGGAGAGGATCCTCTGGTGGGCAAGGGGGTTTCCTATTGTGTGGATTGTGACGGATTCTTTTTCCGAGGAGAGCCGGTGGCCGTGGTAGGGGAAGGTAGCGCGGCAGTCCACGGGGCCTTGACTTTAGCCAAGATAGCCTCGGAGGTCCATTTGGTAGCTGAGGATCTTAAAGTTTCTCAAGCCTTATATCAGAAACTTCAATCCTCATCGGTCATTTGGCATCAAGCTCGAGCCGAGGAGGTCTTGGGAGAGGAGGCGGTAACCGGACTCAGACTCTCCACTGGGGAAGTGCTTTCCGTCAAAGGGGTCTTCTTCGAAGAGGGAGCTAAAGGAGCCTTAGAGTTGGCCGCAACCCTAGGGGTG
>QOAM01000102.1 GCA_003978075.1 Thermodesulfatator sp.
CGGATCTCCACGGTGAGGGGTGGCAGTTAAGAATAACAAAAAGCGCGAGGTTTGAGAAAGGACTTCTCCCAGAATATAACGCTTGGTCTTTTTGGTCTTTTCGCCGTAGCGATAGGCGCTTAGCTTATGGGCCTCGTCCACGATAACCAGATCCCAGGTAATTTCTTTAAGGCTTTCGAGCACGTCCTCCTGGCGGGCGAAATCCATTGAAGTGATGACCTGTGAAAAATCCTCCCACACATTTCGGCCAAAGGCGGCTTTCATCACTTGTCGGTCAATCACCTGAAAGGTCTCGTTGAAGCGGTCCCACATTTCACGCCGCCACTGGTCTCTGAGATGGCCGGGAACCACAATAAGCGTCCGCTCAACAACTCCGCGGAGTTTCAGCTCTTTCAGCACTAAACCAGCCATAATGGTCTTACCTGCACCAGGATCGTCGGCAAGAAGAAAACGCGGACGAGGATTCTGTAGGATATAGTGATAAACGGCTTCTATCTGGTGAGGCAGAGGATCTACCTGAGAGACGTTAACCGCGAACAAAGGATCGAACTGAAAAGCATTACGTACGCGGCTTGCCTCTACGAATAGAAAAAATCCCTCAGGATCTGCACCAAAATCTATCTTATTTTCAGTGTAGAGCTTTAGTTTGGTAAGATCTTCATGAGAGATAACGGGATCGTAGAATCTTCTTTCGATTGTACCAACGCCTTGAATTTGGATTAAACCATTGTCTAGATATTGTACTTGGATAATTTTAATGGGCTCTGGAAAAAAGGGGCCCTCGATTATAACATCGGGTTTTAAATCTTCGCTTCTCATTCTTTGCTATTTTATTTAATTACATTTTTAAAATTCCAATTGGCCAGCCTTATTTTTTTGAAATACCCATCCAAAATTGATGTTATTAATGATGTTATTTTTCCCGATATCAAAATAATATTTAATAAGCCGAATCTACAATATTCTAGATCATTTTTAAACAACGCCAAATACCGAAAAACGGCCAATTCCTATAGTATCGCTGATGGTGAAGAAAAATCAACTTTCCAGAGACCTCTGACTTTTTCAGAGGCCTCCCTCTATATTTCTTAGGCATTTTTGATATTTTTTCGGTTTCGATTTTCGCCTGTTATCCTTGATTATTTGTGATATCTAGGGGTGTTAAAATCGGATAACTTTTGGCCTTGGCTCGGCATCTAGGTTGACGGCCTTGGGGACAATTTGGGGACAATCAAAAACTTGACAAAGCTACCAATTTCGCCTATTTCCTTACCCAAAAAGGGCGGTTAGTGCGGGTTCGAGTCCCGCCCTCGGCACCATGAGATGTATTGAGGATTTTTCTCCCGCCCTTTCAGAAAAATTTCTGCGAGAGAGACCCTGAGTACTTTCTGTTAGGGACCTCGCCCCGAAACCTCCCTTCCAGAGATCTCAACGGGTGTACTCTGAAAGATCGAGTTCTGAGAGGTCGGCCACCTTCAGGAAATCCTCGGCAATGCTCTGGAGGAGCCCCAGACGATTCTTTCGGAGGGCCTCTTCTTTCACCATAACGAAGACTTCGTCGAAGAAGCGGTCAATGGGCTCCTTAAGGCGGGTAAAGAGGACCAAGGCCTCGGAATATCGTCTGGCAGCAAGCAGGGGCTCGAGTGCCTTTTTTACCTCGAGGGAGGTTCGGTAAAGGGTGCGTTCTTCTTCCTTTTCAAAGAGGTCCTTGCTTACAGGATATCTTTCTGGAAGGCCCCGCACCATGTTCATGACCCGTTTGAAGGCCACGGCCAAGGCGGCGAATTCTGGCTGCTGGCGGAGGGCGTGTAAGGCCCGAAGACGCTGCTGGGCCTCTAAGGGGTCATCGGCTCCTACCTGTAGCACCGCCCGCACCTCGTCCAAAGGATAGCCTTGGGAAAGGAATTCCCCCTCGAGTCGCCGGTGGAGAAACTCCAAAATTTCGGTAAGGGTTTCCGAAGTAGGACGTTTGAGGAAATCCTGATTTTTAAGAAGCCAAAGAGCGAAAGTAAAAAGCTCCCGGAGGGAGAGGGAAAGTTTATTCCGCAAGAGGGTTTTGAGCAATCCGTAGGCCGTACGCCGCAGTCCATAAGGATCTGCTGCTCCGCTGGGTCGCTCTCCAATCCCGAAAAAAGCTGCCAGATGATCCGTTTTATCCGCCAGAGAAAGTATGATACCACATGGGCTCCGAGCTACCTGCTCCTCGGCCCCTCGAGGAAGATATTGCTCGAAAAGGGCTTCCGCTACCTCCGGGGGCTCTCCAGCCTTGTAGGCATAGATGCGTCCCATTTCCCCTTGCAAGGAAGGAAATTCCCCCACTACCTCGCTCACTAGATCGGCCTTGGCTAGCTCCGCAGCCCGGAGAGCGAAGGCCTTAACCTGGGGAAAAAGCCTCTCAGCTAGATAGCCGGAAAGGGCCTTCAGGCGCTCGGTCTTCTCGAGGAGGCTTCCCAAGGCGGCATGATAAATTACCCCGGAAAGTTCCTGAACCCGATCTTCCAAAGAAATCTCTAAATCTCGGTGATAATAGAAGCGAGCGTCCTCCAAACGAGCCCGGAGGACCTTTTCGTGTCCGGCCCGCAGAAGAGCCAGATCCCGGGGACGGTTATTGTTCACCGCCACGAAAGCCGGAAGAAGCTTTCCTTCCCCATCGCGCACGGCGAAATAGCGCTGATGTTCCCGCATGGCAGTGATGAGGAGGGGCTCGGGGAGTTCCAAATATTCTCGCGGAAAATTCCCTGCAAGGGCAAAAGGAAACTCCACTAGATGAGCGTTTTCGAGGAGGAGTTCCGGATCTTCCTCCGGTTGTCCACCCACGCTTTTCGCCGCCTGAAAGACCTCCTTACGGGTGGCCTCCAGGCGTTGGGCGGGATCTACCAAGACATAGGCCTCTTTTAAGAGGTGAAGATAGGCTTGAAAGTTTTTAATTTCCAAGGGCTGTGGAGCCAGAAAACGGTGTCCATAGGTAAACCGGTTGCTTTTAACCCCAGCCACCTCCAGGGGCACTACCTCCTCCCCGAAAAGGGCGAGCAGCCAGCGGATAGGACGGGCAAAGGTAAAATCATAATTTCCCCAGCGCATACGCTTGGGAAAGTAAATCCTCTCTAGGAGCTTCTGCAGGATCTCCGGGAGGATCTTTAAGGTTTTCCGTCCAGGGATGCGTTTTTCCACTACCAGGTATTCCCCTTTGGGGGTTTGTTTGATTTGGATCTGGGAGAGATCCACCCCTTGCTTGCGGGCAAAACCTAAGGCTGCCGGCGTAGGTCGCCCCTCTTGATCAAAGGCTACCCTCTTCGGGGGGCCCAGGATTTCCTCCCGGCGATCAGGCTGCTTTTCGGGAAGTCCCTTTACATAAAGGGTGAGGCGCCGGGGAGTCCCCAGGGTGCGAATTTCTTGGAAATTTAAGGCAGCTTGAGAAAGGAGACTTTGGGCCTCTGCGGAAAGACTTTTTAAGGCCGGCTCGATGAAACGAGCCGGTAGTTCCTCACAGCCGATCTCAAAAAGGAGGTCCCGGGACATCTATGCCCCCTTTTCCTCCACAGCGGTGCGGGAGGCCAGCCACGCCTCGGCACTGCGTTTGGCCAAGGCCCGCACCCGGGCAATGTAAGCGGTGCGTTCAGCTACAGAGATAGCCCCCCGTGCGTCTAGGAGATTGAAGAGGTGGGAACACTTGATGGTACAGTCGTATCCCGGAAGGACTAGTCCTAACTCCAAGAGGCGTAAACCCTCCTTTTCGTATCGCTCGAAGAGCTCCCGGAGCATTTCCGTGTCCGCCTCGTCAAAGTTGTAAATGGAATACTCCACCTCGGCCCGGTGAAAGAGGTCTCCGTAGGTGAGCCTTTCATTCCAGCGTAGTTCAAAGACGTTTTCCACACCCTGGAGAAACATAGCCAGACGTTCCAGACCGTAGGTAATCTCTACGGTAACCGGACGGCATTCTATCCCTCCCACCTGCTGGAAATAGGTGAACTGAGTGATCTCCATACCGTCCAGCCAGACCTCCCAGCCCAGCCCCCAGGCCCCGAGGGTGGGGCTTTCCCAGTCGTCTTCCACGAAGCGGATATCGTGGTCTCCGGGATCTATGCCTAGGGAGGCCAGGCTCTGGAGATAAATCTCTTGGATATCCTGCGGGGAGGGTTTGATAACCACCTGGTATTGGAAGTAGTGCTGAAGGCGATTAGGGTTTTCTCCGTAACGTCCATCGGTGGGCCGGCGGCAGGGTTCGGGATAAGCCGCCGCCCAGGGTTCTGGCCCCAGGGCGCGCAAAAAGGTGGCCCAGTGAAAGGTCCCGGCCCCTACTTCCATGTCGTAAGGTTGAAGGATGGCACAGCCCTGCTCAGCCCAGAAGGCGTTGAGTTGGGCGATGAGGTCTTGAAAATACATAAAATTGCCCTCCGTGCGCTTATCCTAATACCATGCTCCTTCAGAAAGAAAAAGAGTAGAGCTCCGACTTTTTAGAGCCCGGAGTCTATGTTGAACTTTTTGGTACTTCGATCCTTTTATGTAGAAATTTAGGATCTCGGTAGAGGGATAGCAAGGAGTTGTTACTACCTCATCTAGAGCCTAAAGTAAGGGTGTACAATTGATCACCAAGCTGGGAATGTAGCAATCCATCCACAAAAACGCTCTCTTTTTGGATTAGAAATGTTTTTTGTTTGAGACCTTTGCAAAATTGAATTAACCAATCATCTTCTCATGTTAAACTCACTCTGGGTGAAAACTTCCTCTATGGCAACTTCCCTCCCTAGTACAAATCAACCGCCTTATCAACTGGAAGATCTTCGCAGAGATCCAAATCTCACCCCTCCTCATGTCCACGACTTCCGGATAACGGAGGATCTCCCTTCCGGTGATAGGGGTAAGGAAGGGATATAAGGAAGACTGTCTGTTTTTACTGGGTTTTGCAAGGGACTCCTAACAAAAGGGCTTGAAAGAATGTTTCCTGGTGCCTTTCTAGAGCAGCTAGCCTTTCCCGGAGGACCCGGCTGGTTGAAACCTCTCGGGAAAGCTCCTCCAAGGGTTCTACCCAGCGTGTAACCTCTCCGGAAACCAGCCAGAGATCGTGCCCGGAGAGGAGGACTTGGAGGAGTCTTTCTGCTGGTTCCCATTCAGCTAAGGCTCCCATAGCCAGATCATCGGTGAGAATCAGGCCCTCAAAACCTAGCTCTTCCCGTAGGGCTTTCACGGCTCTCTCGGTAAAGGTGGCCGGTTCCGTGCTCCAGGTCTCCACTACTAGATGGGTAGTCATTATCAAGGGGACTCCGGCCTCTACCACCTGTTTGAAGACCCCCAGTTCCTCTTCTGAGGGCGCTCTCTTGTAAGGAAGTTCCCGATGAGGATCAGGAAGAACCCCCCCGAGCCCGGGGAAGTGCTTAGCACAGGGCAAGACCCCTTCGCGGAGATGCTCCCGGATAAAAATTTCTGCCAGGCCTCCCACTTTCTGGGGGTCTTCACCTAAAGTCCTTTCCCGAAGCCAATCCGGGGCCTCGGCCCCGGCCAGGTCCACCACCGGGGCCAGGTTCACATTGATTCCCAGATTTTTCAGCCCTCGGGCGATCTCCCGCGAGACCCGAGACATCTCTTCAGGCCCTTTTTGGGCAATTTCGTAGGGGGAGGGGAACTCCGGAAAAAGGGGGAGTCTTATCCGCTGAACCCGGCCTCCCTCCTGATCCACCATAAAGAGGCCCTGCGGCGGCCCGAGCCCTAAGCCGCGCAGCTCCTCACGCAGGATCCAGAACCCCTGAGGATCTTCAAAGTGCCAAGAAAAAAAGATCAGATGACGTAGACGGAGATCCCGCAGGAGCTCCCGCGCTTCAGGGGAGACCTCCGCTCCAGAAAGGGTGGGTACCAGAAAGCGGGCCAGGCGGCGGATCATCCCTCAAAGCCGTAGGAGCGGTAAATTTCTCGGGCCTGAGAAGTAAGAAGAAAATCCCTGAAGGCCTGGGCCAAGAAATGGTTCTCAGCCTCCCGATGAAGAGCCACTTGATACTTGTTTCTTACCGCCGCTCCCTCCGGGAACTCTACACAATCAAAGAGGGGCTCTTTAAAAAACCGGGGATCCTGATAGTAACGGGCGAAATGGTAATAGAGGGGGGCCACGTCGGCCAGCCCGTGGTAAAGAAAGGCCGGGACCTCCCGGTGATGGATCTGTCGGCTTTTCAGGGCCGCCTGCTCTATTTTTTCTACAAGCCCCGGGACATGCTCAAGGGCCGAAATGTAGGTCCGGTAAGAATTGACCTCTGTTTCCGGATTGGAAATGGCTATTCTTACCTCCGGACGTAAAAGATCCTCCGGGCCGGAAAGTCCTAAAGGATTGCCCCGGGGCACCACCAGGACCACGCCCCGGTTGCGCACAAAAGTTCGGGGCTCGGTAATGAGTCCCTCCTCTCGGAGCCGGGCCATAAAGCGCGGGGGTCCCATGACCACTTGAGGCCTTACAGAGAGGACTAAATTTCCTAGCTCCATAGGCCGACCCTCCACCAGGGGCCGAAAGCGGGGAGGGGGGAGGGTCACATAAAAGACCGAGACCGCGCGTTTTAGCGTTTTCTCAAAGGCCTTCAGCAGCTCCGGGATCACCATGAATTGGTTGCCTTCCATAACAATGGCCAATTCCGCCTGACAAGGATCCCCATGAAAATCGTAGACCACATTGGAGCCTGGCAAGAAAAGGCCCCTTTCCCCTGATCTCTCGGGATCAAGGGGCCAAGGCAAAAACAGGGCTTCTTTCATGGGTGCAACGCCTCCTCAAGAATCTTCAAGGCTCCATCCAGGTCTTCCTGGGTGGTCCAGCGTCCCAGGGAAAAGCGGATGGTTCCCCGGGCCACCTCTGGGGGAACCCCCATGGCCGAAAGCACGTGAGAGAGGACCTCCTGGCGGTCGTGACAGGCCGCTCCGGTGGAGGCACAAAGGCCTTCAGCCCGGGAGAGGATCTCCGAGGCTACTCGCCCAGGGAAGGACACGGAAAGGGTGTTAGGGAGGGTGCGCTCGGGGTCTCCGTGGCGCACAACCCGGGGCTCCAGCTCCCGCAGACCTTCCCAGAGGTATTCGCGGAGGGCCCTTTGGCGTTCGGCCTCCGCCGAGAGATCGTGGAGAGCGAACTCTGCGGCTGCTCCCAGGGCCGCAGCCAGGGGCACTGGCTCCGTCCCCGGACGCAACCCCCTCTCCTGACCAGCCCCATAGAGAATGCGGCTAAGTCTTACCCCCCGGCGCACATAAAGGGCTCCGATACCCTTAGGGGCATACATCTTGTGGCCAGCTATACTCAGAAGATCGCAGCCGATTTCCCTTACCGAGACCGGAATCTTGCCCACGGCCTGAGCGGCGTCGGTGTGAAAGAGGACCCCAGCCTCTCGGCAGATCGAGACGATTTCCTTTACCGGTTGCAGGGCTCCCGTCTCGTTGTTGGCCAGCATTACCGAGACCAAGAAGGTCTCCGGCCGAAGGCGCCGGCGCACCTCCTCGGGATCTACATATCCTCCCCCGTCCACCGGGAGAAAGTCCACCTCAAAGCCCAGCTCTAAGAGTCTCAAAGCCGGCTCGAGAACCGAAGGATGTTCGATGCGCGAGACCAGGAGATGGCCCCGACCCCGCGAGAGGGCCGCTCCCAAAAGGGCTAAGTTGTTGGCTTCGGTCCCCCCGGAGACAAATAGTATCTCCTCCGGAGTGGCTTCGAGCAAGGTGGCCACCCTGGTACGGGCTTCTTCCAAGATTTCTCGGGCCCGGCGGCCGGCGGAGTGCCCGGAGCCGGGATTCCCGAAATCCTCCACCGCCGCCTGGCGTAAAGCCTCTAGGGCCTCCGGCAAGACCGGCGTGGTGGCATTGTAATCCAGATAAATCATCTTCCCGCCCCTATTCTTTTAACCTAGCACCTTCTCCTCCACCCTTCCAGACTTTCTTTAGGGTTTGACTTGAGGAGACATTTTAAGTATTTTGGCTCTGGAAGCCCCAAAGGAGGTGGATATGCCCTCGGTAGTGGTCGTAGGCACGCAGTGGGGGGACGAAGGCAAGGGAAAAATTGTGGATCTCTTGGCAGAAAGGGCGGA
>QOAM01000129.1 GCA_003978075.1 Thermodesulfatator sp.
TTAGCCGCCTCGATGATGTTCTCCTTCTGGGCCTCGGCAGTAACCATGAGAAAAGGAATGTCTTTCAGCTTTTCGTCAGAACGGACCTTCTTCAACAGCTCCAGCCCGTTCATCTTGGGCATATTCCAGTCGGAGATGATGAGGTCCACCGGCTCCTTCTGCAGGATCTCCCAGGCCGTGGTTCCGTCGTCGGCCTCTATGATGTTCTTAAACCCCAGCTGGGTCAGGATGTTCTTGATGATCTTGCGCATGGTAGCAAAATCGTCCACCACCAAGACTCTTATACTCGTGTCCAGGGCCATTTTTACCTCCTCTTAGGTAAAAAATTCTCGATAGGCCTCTCCCAGCCTTTCCCTTAGCTGGCCCCGCAGACGAAGCAGGGCCTGGCTGTGGAGCTGAGAGATGCGGCTTTCGGTGTAACCCATGACCCGGCCTATCTCCTTCATGGTAAGTCCTTCGTAATAATAGAGAGTTATAACCAATCTTTCTTTTTCCGGCAATTCGGAGATGGCCTGAGCTAAGGCCTCAGCCAATTCTTTGAGGCCGAGTTTTTCGAAGGGATCCTCCTCGTCCTCCGCGGCCAGAAGACTCTCCACCTCCAGTCCTTCCTGATCCTCCAGTCTCTTTTTCAAGGCCTCCATATCCACCAGAGTGAGGCCTCGCACCTCCTCCAGAAGGCGGTAGTAGTCGTCCAGGGAAAGGCCCAGCTCCTGGGCCACCTCTTCGTCTTCCGGAGGCCGCCCCAGACGCTGCTCCAGCTGATGGATGGTCTTTTCCAGGCGGGCGGCCTTTTCCTTCACCGAACGGGGAGTCCAGTCCAGTTGGCGCAGCTGGTCCAACATGGCCCCGCGGATACGAAACTCGGCAAAGGTCTTGAACTGGATCTTGCGGGAGGGGTCGAACCGCTGGGCCGCTTCGATCAGGCCCAAGAGTCCCGCGGAGATAAGATCCTCCGGATCCAAGGCCGGCGGGAGACGCCCAGCCAGACGCTGGGCCAGATACTTCACCAGAGACAAGTGCTCAAAAATGAGCTCTTCCGGAGATCGCGAAAGGTATTTCATGAGAACTTGTGCAGGTTTTGAGACCACAGGGCCTCCAGACCTCCTTCCCCTTCCGGTTCTAATTTAAGGAGCTTGTCCCGCACGCGCAGAAGGTCCTGGGCGGCCACGCTCTCCGGAAAGGCCGCCACAAAAGGCTCCTGCCTCTTTACCGCCCGCGGCACCGAGGTGTCCTCCCGAATAGCTCCCAGATAGGTGAGTCCCACCGGACCCAGAAAACGCTCAGCCACTTGCACGATCTGCTGGTAGACCTGTTTG
Source organism: Thermodesulfatator sp. (assembly GCA_003978075.1). Taxonomy (GTDB): domain Bacteria; phylum Desulfobacterota; class Thermodesulfobacteria; order Thermodesulfobacteriales; family Thermodesulfobacteriaceae; genus Thermosulfurimonas_A. The sequence goes on from QOAM01000129.1 coordinate 1,317, forward strand.
CCCTCCCGGGAATCCTTGACCAGGTTCGCCAGGAGATAGAGGCGTTTTACCCCGTAGCGCGTGTAAAGGAGCTTGATCAAGGCGTAGGCGTCGGCCATGGCCGTGGGCTCCGGCACGGTGATCACTATCCTCTCTTGGGCTACGAGATTGAAAAAGAGGATATTGTCCGAGATCCCGGCCCCTAGATCGAAGAGGAAAAAGTCCACCCCCTGAGTGACCTCCTCGAACTGCTCCTTGAGCAGGAGTTTTTCCTCCGGCTCCAAGCGAGTAAACTCCGAGACCCCGGAGCTGGCCGGAATGACCTCGAACCCGTAAGGGGTCCGGACCATGATGTCCCGCAGGCGGCACTCCCCGGCAAACACATGGCGAATGTCCCGCTTGGGCGAAAGCCCTAGGAGGACATCGATATTGGCCAGGCCCAGATCCGCGTCAAACACCAGGGTATGCAGACCCTTCTGCTCCAGGGATACCGCCAGGTTGGCCACCACATTGGTCTTGCCCACCCCGCCTTTGCCACTAGAAATAGCGATAATGCGCATCCCTCACCTCTGCCTATTTTAAACCAAAATCCGGTTTAACCCACGCAAAAAGAGCCTTTCCAATCCCGAGGGCGTGACTTCCTCCCAATCCTCCGGCACCCGCGGCCCCGCACTGAAAAAGACGGGGGCAGGTCCCTCCGGCTCTAGGAGAAAGCCCAGGGCTGGGCCAAAGCCCAGGCGATCGGTATGGGTCAGGATGCAGCCTGCTATCGGTAAGCCCCGAAGTTCCCGGAGGAACCGGATCAGCACCTCCGGGGACTCCGTGGCCCGCAGCACCGGATAGACCCGGACCTCCCTCCTCCCTTCTACGAGCCCGCCCAGCTCCTCCGTCCCGAAGGTCCGACCCCAGGCCGGGGTGTCCACCACCACCAAGCCCTCTTGCGGGAGGGGATCCTCCGGGCTCAAGACCGGGAGGTCCAGGAGGGCCCCCAGGCGCCGGGCCTCCCCTTCGGCCCCGATGCGGTAGCGATCCAGGGCCAGCACCGCGGCCCTTTTCCCCTTGCGGTACCGCCACCAGGCGGCGAGCTTGAAGGCCGAGGAGGTCTTGCCCACTCCCGGCAGGCCCACCAGCACCTGAATCCTCGAGGGTGGCACCGGATGATAGGCCCGGATCCTCTCCCGCAAACGGGCTAAGGGGTCGGGAAATCTCGAGACCCAAAAGGCCGGTGCTCCGGCCTCCAAAAGCCGGAGGTACCGGCTCCGGACCAGCTTCTCCGCAAGGGCCTCCCGGAGGAGAGCCTTTATCTCTAAAATTTCCGCCAAAAGGTCCGCCTGGCCCCGGCCGTTTCCCCTTGCCGGTCCCTCCTCCCGATCCACAGCCGCGGTGATCTCGTAAAACACCCGTCCAGCTTCTTCCTTTTTGCGGGAGGAAAGAATAAGGGCCTCTTCTCCCAGGACCCGTTTGACCTCCGCCAGGACCTCCAAGGGATTCTCCCCGGAAAAGCGCTTAATCCTCACGGCCTAGCCTCACCGTCTCCAGGATTTCTACCGTCACCTCCGAGGGCATCTCCGCGTGCGAAAGGACCACGATCTGAGGCAAGGTCCTTTCCACCAGATGGCGGAGGTGACGCCGCACCGTGGGGGTGGCCAGGAAGATCGGGTGATGCCCGGCGCGGGTCATCCTTTCCGCAGCCTGGGCCAGGATGGCCACGATGCGACTGCCGAGCTTGGGATCGATCATGAGATAAGTCCCCTCCGGCGTCCTCTGGAGCGATCGGCGGAGGGCCTCCTCGATGTCCTCCCCCACCGCGGTCACATAAAGTTTCCCGGCCTCGAGATAGGGCCTCACGATGAGCCGGGCCAGGCGCTGCCGCACATACTCGGTCAGGGTGTCTGGGTCCTTGATCCGCTCCCCGTAGTCCGCCACGGTCTCCACGATGGTCAAGAGATCCCTAAGGGATACCCCCTCGCGCACCAGGTTCTGGAGGACCTTCTGGATGGTCCCCAGGTTGACCACGTTGAGGGCCTCCTCCACCACCTTGGGATACTGCCGGGAAAGGGCATCAAGCAATTTCTGGACCTCCTGCCGGGTGAGAAGCTCGTCGGCGTGGCGTTTGATCACCTCCGCGAAATGGGTCACGATCACCGTGGAGAGGTTGACCACGGTGTAGCCTGCGGCCTCGGCCTTGTCCTTTTCCTTCTCCGGAATCCACCAGGCCGGAAGCCCAAAGGCCGGCTCCGTGGTGGGGATGGCCCCTTCCACCGGCGGGGGTTTGTCCTCTGGCCCCATGGCCAGAAAATACCCCGGGAGCACCTCCCCCCGGGCCACCTCCACCCCCTTGATAAGGATGGCGTATTCCGCGGGCTTGAGCTGGAGGTTGTCCCGCACATGGATAGGAGGGATGACCAGCCCCATGTCGAGCGCAAACTGCTTGCGGAGATTGCGGATCCTCTCCAGGAGGTCCCCGCCCTGGGCCTCATCCACCAGGGGGATGAGGGCGTAGCCGATCTCAAGGCTCAAGAGGTCTAAAGGGAGATAGGGGGTCACCTCCTCCGCAGGGGGCGGAGGGGCCTCTTCCTCCGGGGGCTTTTCTTCGGGTATCTCCCGGCTTACCCGATAGGAGAGATAGGCCAGGGATCCCACACCGAAGGCCAGGACGGTAAAGGGCAAGGTGGGCAGGCCCGGGAGGAGCCCGATGAAGAAGATGGCTACCGCGGCCATGGCCAGGGCCTCCGGACGGGCGGCAAACTGGCGGGCAAAGTCCCGGCCCATGCCGGACTCCGAGGCCGCCCGGCTCACGATGATACCCGCGGAGGTAGAGACGATGAGGGCCGGGATCTGGGAGACCAGTCCGTCACCGATGGTGAGCAGGGTATAGGAACGCGCGGCCTCGGAAAGGGGTAGCCCCTTCTGCACCACGCCGATGACCAGCCCGGCCACGATGTTGATGCTGGTGATGACCAGGCCGGCTACGGCCTCACCGCGGACAAACTTGCTGGCCCCGTCCATGGCCCCGTAGAACTCCGCCTCCTTGCGGATCTCCTCCCGACGGCGTCGGGCCTCGGCCTCGTCGATGAGCCCGGCGTTGAGGTCGGCGTCGATGGCCATCTGCTTTCCAGGCATGGCGTCCAGAGTAAAGCGGGCCGCCACTTCGGCGATCCGGCCCGCACCCTTGGTAATGACCACGAAGTTGATGATCACCAGGATGGCGAAGACGATGGCCCCCACCACATAATTTCCCCCTACCACGAACTGGCCGAAACTCATGATGACCTTCCCTGCGGCCCAGGGACCCTCGTGCCCGTGGAGCAGGATGAGCCGGGTGGTGGCGATGTTGAGGGAAAGGCGATAGAGGGTGGTCACCAGAAGGATGGCTGGAAAGGCCGTAAAGTCCAGGGGTTTGACGATGTACATAGACATGAGAAGCACGGTGAGGGAGATGGTAAAGCTCAGGGCCAGAAGGATGTCCATCAGCCCCCGGGGCACGGGAAAGACCATGATGGTGAGAAGGCCCACCACCCCCGCGGCCACCACGGCGTTGCTCGGATCGAGGTAACGCCTCAGGGAGACTCCGGCCTCGGCCATTAGTGCACCCTCTTACCCTTCAGGCGGTAAACGTAGGCCAGGATCTCCGCCACCGCCCGGTAGAGGTCCTCCGGGATAAAGTCCCCCACCTCTACCTGGGCGTAGAGGAGCCGGGCCAGCGGGGGGTCCTCCACCACCGGGACCCCGTGTTCCCGGGCCATCTCCTTGATCTTCTGGGCCAGGAGCCCCCGCCCCTTGGCCACTACCTGGGGGGCGGGCATCTCCTGGATCTCGTATCTCAAGGCCACCGCTATCTCCTGCGGGTTAGTGATGACCACATCCGCCTTCGGGACCTCGGCCATCATGCGCCGGCGGGCCATCTCCCGCTGGAGCTGACGGATGCGGGCCCGCACCAGGGGATCCCCCTCGGTCTGCTTGAGCTCTTCCTTCAGCTCCTCCCGGGTCATACGCAGCTTCCTCTCCAGATCCCAACGCTGAAAAAAGAAATCCAGCACCGCCAGGGCCGCCAGAGCCATAAGCAATTTCAAAACCAGATCCTGGGAGAGGTGATAAAGCCCCTGAGCTACGGTGACCAGGTCTTCCCCTAGAAGGGCCAGCATCTCCTGCTCGTGTTTCCGGATGACCACCCAGGCCACCGTCGAAATGATGACGATCTTGCCCAAAGACTTGGCGAGCTCCACCAGGGCCGGAAGTGAAAAGAGCCTCTTGAAGCCCTCCACCGGATGGATCCTTTCCAACTTAGGGCTCAGGGCCTCCCAGGCCACCACCCCCCCGGTCTGGAGAAAATGGGCCAGAAAGGCCGCTAGCGAGAGGAGAATAAGCACCGGAAGGAGCATCAGACCCCCGAAACGCAGGCTCTGCTTGAGGACGAGGACACTTTCCGGAAGGGAAAGGGTGCGCAAGGGGAGCCTCAAAAAATAGCGGTAGGCGGCGAAGACCTGGGTGAGCATGAAACCCCCGGTGAGAACGAAGGCCAGGAGCCCGCTTCCCAGCACGGCCACTGAGGCCACCTCCCGGCTGCGGGCCACCTGGCCCCGCTTCCGGGCCTCCTCCCGTCTTCGTGGAGTCGGCTCCTCCGTCCTTTCCTGGAGGGGTTCCTCCGGCACCTTAACCTCCCAGGGCCTTGAAGACCACCCGGAAACCTAAAAAGGTCTTCTCCAGGGCAGGGGTGAGCAATTTGGGGACCAGGGCCAGGGTCAGCCCGAAGAAAAGGAGCCCCAGACCCACGGTCAGGGGAAAGCTCACGATCATGATGTTGATCTGGGGCACGAAGCGGGAGACCACTCCCAGGGCTAGCTGCAGAAGCAGCATGAAGGCCAGAAGCGGGGCCAGGATCTTGAGGGAGACCTGGAAAAGGACCTGCCCCTCCCCTACCAGGTACCGAAAGAGTTCCGGTCGGGGGTGAAGGCTCCCCGGAGGGAGGATGCGCAGGCCCTCCCCCAGGGCCCAGAGGAAGGGATGGTGGAGATCCAGGGCCAGAAAGAGGAGAAAGGCCAGGAGATAGGTGAGCTGGGCCAGGATAGGGGCCTGGACCCCGCTTACCGGGTCGATGACCTGGGCCACGCCGAAGCCGATCTGCATCCCCACGAGCTCCCCGCCAAGCTGGATTCCGGCAAAGACAAAACGCAGGAGGAAGGCCAGGGAGGCCCCCAAGAGGGCCTCGGCAACCATCATTCCTCCGGCAGAAAGCACCGAGGCCGGGGGCCTTAAAGGCTCCGGGACCACGAAGACCAGGCAAAGGGCCAGCACCAGGGAAAGGGCCGCCCGCAATGTGGCCGGAACCACACTCCCCATCAAGGGCATGAAAAAGAGTAAAAAAGAGACCCGCAAAAAGACCAGCACCAGGGTAAAGGCCCAGGGCCAGAGGGTAAGAAGAGGATCGCCTTTCATTTGACGAACTGGGGAAGATTCACCAGAAGATTCTGGGTGAAGTCCAGGAGCTTGTGCATGATCCAGGGAAAGGTAAAAAGGAGGGCCAGGAAGACCGCCACGATCTTAGGCACGAAGGTCAGGGTCATCTCTTGGATCTGGGTCACGGCCTGAAAGATGCTAATCACCAGCCCCACCACCAGACCGGCCACCAGCATGGGGGCGGAGATAAGGAGGGTGAGTTCTACGGCCTGGCGGGCCAGGTGAACCACCGTGGCCTCGGTCATTTTCGCCTCCTCCTAGAAAAAGCTCCGGGCCAGGGACCCCACCAGGAGATTCCAGCCGTCCACTAGCACGAAAAGGAGGAGCTTGAGGGGGAGGGAGACCATCATCGGGGGAAGCATGAGCATGCCCATGGAAAGGAGCACACTCGAGACCACCATGTCGATGATGAGAAAGGGGATGTAAAGGAGAAAGCCGATCTCAAAGGCCGTACGCAGCTCGCTGATCATGAAGGCCGGAATCAGGGTGAGGGTGGAGACATCTTCCGGGCGGGCGGGCCGGGGCTCCCCCCGCAGTTTTACGAAAAGGGCCAGGTCCTTTTCCCGGGTATTCTTGAGCATAAAGGCCCGAAAGGGCTTTAAGGCCTCGCGCAACATCTCCTCCTCGGTGAGCTGGTGATCCAGGTAAGGCACGATGGCCCGCTGATAGGTCTGGCGGAAGACCGGGGTCATGATGAAAAAGGTCAGAAAGAGGGCCAGGGCCACCAGGACCTGGTTGGGCGGGGTCTGCTGGGTCCCGAAGGCGTGGCGCAGGAGGCTGAAGACCACCACCAGGCGGGTAAAAGAGGTCAACATAAGGAGGAGGGCCGGGGCTACGGAAAGAACCGTGAGCAGGAGGAGCACCTGGAGCACCGGGGCCACCTGCTCCGGCCCTTTGGCCGGCACAAGACCCAGGCGCACTGCCGGAAGGGTAAGGGCTCCGACTGGAGAGGCCAGAGCGAGCCCCAAGAGCCCGAAGCCCAAGAGCTTAATCCTCCTCATCTTCCCACTCCCGCAGCAAGGCTATGCCTTTTTCCGAGAGCCCCAGGAGAAGGAGCCGGTCCTTCACGCGTACCAGGGCCAGGCGATGTTTGAGCCCCAGGGGGCGCACTTCTTTCACCCGAATGTGGCCTTCTTTTTCCGAAAGACCCCAGCGTCCGCGTCGCAGGAGATAGACCGTAAGGACCAAGGCTCCCAGAAGAAGGAGCGTAACCCCCAGGACCCGCAGGTAGACCTCCCAACCCATCCTT
>QOAM01000062.1 GCA_003978075.1 Thermodesulfatator sp.
TATAGTCTTCCTCAATGGATATTCTCCTACAGGGAATGGGGGAGCGCTTTATGTGCAAGTATATGAAGCTAAGATAGAAATAATAGGATGTCAATTTAGAAATAATTATGCTCCTATGTTAGGAGGAGCGGTTTATATCTCTTCTGATTCTGAGGTGTTTCTTGCTAACAATATCTTTTCTCGCAATAAGGGAGGAGGAGGGATTGAAATAGTCTCAGAGGGCAATATTACTCTTATTAATAATGTTTTTTATCAAAACAATGAAGGAGGAATATGGATATTATCTTCAGGTAATGTAACTTTTGTTAATAATACTAGTGCTGATAATTCAGGAGGTGGAGCTTCTATAAATCTTAGAGGAAATTCAGGGAGGGTTAACATTTACAACAATATTTTCTGGAATAATACCGGTCATGATCTATTTATAGATTCTGATATAGATAGTGATGGTATAGGAGCACCTATAAATCTTTACAACAACGCTTTTGGAGAGAATGCCGATTTCTCCACCGCGCAGTCGGATGCTCTGACGATCACAAATACTCTCAATTATTCCCACGGGAACAACATCAAAGTTGATCCACAGTTCGTTGATCCCGCCGGCGGGGATTTTCACCTGCGGTCCACCTCACCCTGTATCGATGCCGGGACTACCGACGCCCCTTCTCTACCGGAGAGTGACTTTGAGGGTGATCCTAGGATAGTGGGACAGGCTCCGGACATTGGAGCGGACGAGGTTGTGGGCGGGGAGACCGGTCCCCGGTGTGACGCCGCACATCTTGATCTTTGTACGGACGAGGAGAGCTGCACCGAGGCTGGCGGCCATTGGTGCAACGGCACCTGTCAGGCTGAAGAGTGTCAGTCTCAAGAGGCTGAGGAATGTGCTCCCGAGGATATAGCCTGTATTATCTGCGTGGAAAATGGAGGACATTGGTGTGATGGCACCTGTCAGCCGGAGGAGTGTGAAGAAATGGGAGAAGAGCCTCCCAGAGAAAAAGAGGTGGGCTTATGCGAAGACTTGGATAAGGCCCCGGTCCGGTTGATCGGAGAAGGTCCCTTCGGGAGCAAGCTTTTCAAAGTAAACTTCTTCTATCGGGGCCCGGTAGACATCTTGGTAGGCTATTTTTCCTGCGATTTTAGTCGTGTGTACTGGTTGGATCCGAGAGAATGTGAATTTGGGGAGAACTTTGCGTGGTTTAGGCAGGGGAGAAAACTCAGGTGTGAGGAAATTGTAGCTCCAGAGGGAAGCGGATATGTTTTCTGGTTGGTATCCGGGGTCCCTCTAACAGACCTTGACTTTGAAAATGGCCCTTACATTTTGAAATTTTACACGATAGGTAGATGTTTCTAAGGAAAGAGGGGAAGTAAAGAAGGCAGAAAAGTGTGGGACGGGGTTCTTCCTGGAAAGGGAAGAGCCCCGTTTTTTACTTTACCTGAATCTGAAGGTCTTTTCTTGGAATCTCCTGATCCCTAGCAATCTTGATCTTTCTGAAACCTGCGCAAAAGTCAGAAATCCCCGGAAGTGTTGTTTTTCTCTTGGGACGCAGTAAGTTAGGTCTTCGAAGATCGGAGGAGGAAGAGATGAAAGCGAGGTTCCTTGTCCTGGGGATGGCCATTTTAGTGTTAGGAGGTTTCAAGTTGGCTAGGGCAGAAAAGGTTTCGGCATCCATCCACAAGGAGACCTTGAAGAACGGGCTGGTGGCGGTGGTGGAGGAAAACCATCGGGCTCCGGTGGTGGCGGTCCAGGTCTGGGTGCGGGCGGGAAGCGTTTACGAAAGTGAACGTCTGGCCGGGATCACCCATCTTATCGAACACATGATTTTTAAGGGCACGGAGAAGCGCGGCCCGGGAGAGATCGCCGAGACCATCGAGGCCCATGGCGGTTACATCAACGCCTTTACCTCTTACGACTATACCTGTTACTACGTGGTGGGGCCGCGGGAGATCTTAGAGATCGCCCTGGATATCCTTTCCGACGCCGTTTTCCATGCCACCTTTGACCCTCAAGAGCTGGCCCGGGAAAAAGAGGTGGTTCTGGAAGAGATGCGTATGCGCGAGGATCGCCCCATGATCGTGCTGGCGGAGAAGGTGATGGAAGAGGCCTACCAGCGCTATCCCTACCGGCGCCCGGTAATCGGTTCCGAGAAGACGGTGAGGGCCATTACCCGGAAAGATATCCTGGCTTATGTAAAGCGCTTTTACGTGCCGGAGAATATGGCGGTGGTGGTGGTAGGGGATGTGGAGGCCTCTCGGGCCCTCTCTCTCATCCAAAGATATTTTGGCCGGGCTCCGGCCCGGAAGCCTCCCCGGGTAAAACTTCCTCAAGAGACCTATGTCCAGGCCCCGCGGGGGTTTGCGGTCCAGCGTCCGGTGGAAGAAAACTACTTCGAGGTGGTGCTCCCGGCCCCTCCGCTCACCCAACCCGAGGCCCCGGTCATGGATGTTGTGGCTGCCCTCCTGGGAGAAGGACATTCCTCTCGGCTCTACCTCAAGTTGCGTCAGAGGCTCAATCTGGTCTCTTCAGTGGAGGCCTCGGCCTTTACCCCTGCTGGTCCGGGGCTCTTCGAGATTTACGGCACGGCCCCGGCGGAAAACCTTAAGGCCGCCCTTAAGGAGACCCTGGTAGAGGTCTTCCGACTCAAGTATGAATTGGTCCCGGAGGAAGAGCTACGCAAGGCCCGTATCCAAGTCCTTTCCGATTTTGTGCATAGCCGGGAGACCATGGAGGGAGAGGCCCGCAAGCTGGGGACCTTTCAGATGGTCTCTGGGGATCCTCAGGCCGCGGAAGAATACTTCGAGGCTGTAAAGCGGGTCTCCCCAGAGGCTGTTCGGCAGGCGGCCCAGAAGTACTTTGACCCTCAAAAGGTGGTGGCTGGGATCCTCTCCGCGGAAGTGGGTCTTACCTCAAAGGAGTTGCGCCAGTTGGTAAAGGAGGCCGAGCTAGAGGCCCAGGGGGTGACGGTGCCCGAGATGGGGCCGGTGGTTCCTCCGGTCTTTCGCATCCTTTCTAATGGCTTGAGAGTGATCGTTCAGCCCCTGCGGGATGTCCCTTCGGTGGGGATGGCCCTGGTCTTTCCCGGGGGGCTGCGCTACGAGACCCCGGAGACTAACGGCCTCTTCCGGGCCCTTACCACGGTTTGGCCTCGGGCCACCCGGAAACACTCGGCAGAGGAGCTGGCCGAGGAGATCGAGGCCCTGGGAGGGCAGGTCACCGGATTCTCCGGCCGCAACACCTTCGGTCTCGAGGCCTCATTCCTTTCTGACGGGTTTTCCAAAGGCCTAAAGCTCTTTCTAGAAATCCTCCGGGAGCCGGCTCTGAGTCCCAAAGACCTCGATCAGGCCCGACCGGAACTCCTTTCCGCCCTTTACCGTCAGGAAGATCAGCCCTTACAGGTGGCCTTAAGGGAGTTCTACCGAGTCATGTTTAGCCCCCATCCTTACGGCCTCAATGTCTTGGGCTCCAAGGAATTCTTCGAAAAGGTCTCCGCTGAAGATCTTCGGCGGGCTTACGACCGCTATGTGCGACCGGACACCGGGGTGCTAGCTATAGTGGGGGATGTGGAACCGGAAAAGGTCCTTTCCCTCTTGGAGAAGGCCCTGGCAGACTGGGAAGCCCCTCCGGAACCTCTACCGGTGGATCAAAAGCCTCCGGCCCTTCCGGGCCCCCGGATCACCACCGTAACCAAGCCCTCGGAGCAGGTGCATCTCCTCTTGGGTTTTCGCACCCCGGGGCTCTCCGCCGAGGACCGCTATGCCTTGGAGGTGCTCAACGCGGTGATGGCCGGTCAAGGGGGGCGCCTCTTCCGGACCTTACGCGACCAGGAGGCCCTGGCTTACACCGTGACCTCTTTTCTGAGTTTAGGGGTTAACACCGGGGCCCTGGCCCTTTACATAGGTTGTGCCCCGGACAAAAAGGAGGAGGCCTTGGCCGGACTCTGGCGCGAGATCGCTCGCCTTGAAGAAGGGGGGATTTCCGAAGAAGAACTTTCCCGGGCCAAGAATTGGCTCATAGGCCGTTACGAGACCGAGCTGCAGACCAACCTCTCCCAGGCCATGGATCGCGCCTTGAACGAGGTCCTGGGGCTGGGGTTCAACTACTTTTACCAGTACATCGAAAATATCCGGCAGGTGAGGGCGGAAGAGGTGCAGGAAGCAGCCCGTAAGTATCTGGATGACCAACACTATGTTCTGGTCATCCTCACCCCGGAGAGTTCAGCGAAGCCCTAAATAGTGTCGCAGGGATTCCCCGAAGGCCATGATCACCGCCGCCCAGAGGGCCACCCGGAGAAAATCTCGCCGGGAGAGGGGATGACGGAGGAAATTTTTGAGGGCCCACTGGAGGAGAAAGGCGAAAGAGAAGCCGTAAAGGGCCACCGCTCCCAAAAACTTGAGGGTCTCTAGGAGGGTGCGCGACCAGTGGCCAGGATAATAACGGATGCTCAGGAAGAAAAGCAAAAAAATCCCCGGAAGATATTCCCGCCACACCCTCATAAAATTTAAGCATAATGGATGGTAAAACGCGGGTAAAGATTTGTGGCATCACTCGGTTGGAAGACGCTCGGCTGGCGGTCTCTTTAGGAGCGCAAGCTCTGGGGTTTATCTTCTACCGGCGGAGCCCCCGCTATATCTCTCCGGAGGCCGCCCGGGAAATCGTGAAACAACTTCCTCCCCTGATTACCACGGTGGGGGTTTTCGTAAACGAGTCCCCAGAGGTTATCCGGGAGATGGTGGAAAGGGTGGGGCTTGATCTGGTTCAGCTTCACGGGGACGAACCTCCGGATCTGGCCCGGACCTTTTTCCCTCGGGTCATTAAGGCCCTGCGCCTGGCCTCGGAAGAGGATCTTTCTTCCATAGACCTTTACCGGGGCTGTGTGCGGGCGGTGTTGGTTGAGCCCCGGGTAAAAGGGCTTTACGGGGGCACCGGGCAAACCCTCTCCTGGGAGCTGGCCTATAAAGCCACCCAGAAGGGCCTTCCGGTCATTCTGGCCGGGGGACTTGCCCCGGAAAATGTGAGTGAGGCCGTGCGGAGGGTAAGGCCTTATGCGGTGGATGTGAATTCCGGGGTGGAAAGGGCCCCCGGAAAGAAGGACCCGGAGAGGATGCGGGCCCTCTTCCGGAGGTTGGGTTTTTAGGAAAAAACCAGAGTTTAGAATGGTCCGGCCACAGGCCGCATCTCCCAGCGCTTCATGAAAGCTTCTCCTCTTTTACCCCCCAGGTTCCCCTCCTTACCCGGGTATCTTGATTGCTTTTTCAGGGGGCGCCACTAGGGGAGAGTACTTGCCTGGATCTTTTTTGTGGTTATTTAGTTTTAGAGACCTCTGGAAAGATAGAAAAGAAAGCTAGAGGTCTCTGAAATTAAATTATGGAGGGGACAAGGCTTCTGAAGACCTACCCGGTTCCCCCAGGAGGAAAATCCGTTATAAGGAGGAGGGGAAAATGACCGGCCTGATAGTAGTGCTCTTGGTGTTAGGAGCGGTGGCCTTGGCGGCCCTGATCTGGGTCCTTTGGCAATTAAAGGGCTTTATAGAGAGGGCTACCTCCACTCTTCAGCAAGGAGAGGTAACCCTCAAGGAGACCCAAGAGCTCCTGGAAAAACTCAGCCATTTGACGGAGGAGATGGGGGTGCTCCCCGGGGCCTTAAAAGAGTTTATAGACTCGGTGAGGGATATCGCCCAGGACCTTGCGGAAGAGGTCAAGGGACGCCTGGAAAAGACCGATCTCTTGATGGAGGCCCTGGAAAAGCGCCTTTCCGAGGAGGTTCCCCGGGTCCTCTCCCGAGCCGAGCGCACCTTGGCGGAGACAGAAAAGCTGGTCTCCGGAGTGAATGATAAGCTTTCGGCCCTGGATGAGCTTTCCGAGGCCTCGCGTCAGCTCTCGCATTCGCTGCGAGAGGCCAGCAAGACGGCCTCGCTAGCCGTAGAAACCCTCAACCGCGAGGTCCAAAATCTGGTGATTGAGATCTCCGCGGCCACCACCGGGGTGCGCGAAGCTTTAAAGGTGCTCTCCAAGGTCATACCTTTTAAGAGGTCTCCAAAAAGAGAGCTCTAAAGAGTCAAATTAAATGGGCTTAAAAGGTGGAAATGCGAGGGTAACAGGAGGCGGGGGAAGCCCAACGAAAAGGGTTTTTCTCAAAGGTCTCCAGGAATTTAAAGGAATTCAAAAGAACTAAGGAGGTGAGAGAAGATGGCGGAGAAGAAGATTTCGGTGGGAATGGCCTTCCTTCTAGGAGGTCTGGTAGGGGCCACGGTGGCTCTACTGCTGGCTCCGGCTAGCGGAGAGGAACTGCGGGAGCGTCTCCGGGAGCGGACCCAGGAGACCAAGGAGCGCTTCAGGGAGAAGAAGGAGGAATTGCGTACCAAGGCCGAGGAAATCAAAGAAAAGGCCAAGGAGCTCAAGGCCCGAGTGTTCACCCAGGCCGAGGAGCTTAAGGGACGCAGTCTGGAGGCCCTGGAGGAGGCTAAGCGGGCCCTCGAAGAGGCCATCGAGGCCGGTAAGGAGGCCATGCGCAGGGAAAAGGAGCGCTTGGCCGCTAAAGTTAAAGGCGAAGAGGTCGCGGCTGGAGCCTAGAGCTTGCTTTGCCCCCACCCCAGTTTGTCTCGCAGGATAGCGAAGTAGCTGCGGGTGGGGGAGGTAATGAGTTTGAGGGGTCTTGCTGCCCGGCGAAGGTAAACGCCCTCCCCGGGCTCAAGGACACGGTGATAACCACCGTCCACTACCAAATGAACCTGGGGGGAGGAACTCAAGAGCTCCACACAGATCTCGGTTTCTGCGGGAAGGACCAAGGGGCGGGCGCTAAGCATGAAAGGACAAATAGGGGTGAGTACCAGGGCCTCGGTGGCAGGGTGCAAAATGGGTCCCCCGGCAGAGAGATTGTAAGCCGTAGAACCAGTGGGGGTGGCCACCAGCAGGCCGTCACCGTAATAAGTGGTGAGATACTCTCCAGAGGCTGTTACCCTCAGGTGGATCATGTGCCCCAGGGGGCCTTTGAGAATGGCCGCTTCGTTTAAGGCCTGAAACTGCTCCCCTCGATAATGCACCTCCAGCATGAGCCGGGCCTCCGTGCGAAACTCCCCTCTTAAAAGGTGCTGGAGGGCCAATTCGGCCTCTTCCAATTCCACCTCGGTGAGAAAACCCAACTTGCCGAAGTGGATCCCCAGGATGGGCACATCCAGTTTCCAGGCCAGCGGAGCAGCCCGGAGAAGGGTGCCATCTCCCCCGATCACCAGGACCAGGTCCAAGGGCGGGGTGGGCTTTGAGGTAAGCTCTACTCCCGCCTGCGCAAAACACCTCTCAAGCAGATCCTCCAGATCCGGGGGAAGCTTAAGGCCCTCTTTGAGGTAAAGTAATACCCGTTGCATCAATTGACATTTTAGAGAGCACAGGCGAAAGGTAAAGTGTGAAAAGGGCGATTTTGGTCTTTTGCCTTTTTATCTTGGGAGAGAGCCCCGGTTTCTGTTTCTGGAAGATCGAAGCCCTGCGTTTTACCATCTATCATGACCGGCGAGTGGCCGTGGCCCAGGGGCAGGTGGTCATCACCGGGGAGGATCTCACCATTTTTGCTTCCCGGGCCCGCTACGAAATGGAGACCAAACGTCTGTGGCTCTCCGGTCCGGTGAAGATCCTGACCCCTCACGGGGACTGGCTTAAGGGTCGGGCAGCCTTTATGGACCTGCGTTCCGGAGAGGGATGGGTGGATGGGGCCCTCCTTTTTATCCGCAAGAACAAAGTAAGAGTGCGGGCCCAACGCTTGGAAAGGATTTCCGAGGATCGCTATGTGGCCTACCAGGCCGTAATTACCACCTGCGAGATAGATTGCCAGAAGGTGCCCCCCTGGAGCTTTCGGGCCCGCAAGGTGGTGATAAGCGAGGGTTACGCCCGGGCCCACTGGGTCTCTTTCTGGGTAAAAAATCTTCCCCTGGCCGCGAGTCCCTATCTCACCCTCTCGGCCAAACGGCGGCGCAAGAGTGGTTTCTTCTTTCCTCGGGTGGTCACCGGATC
>QOAM01000100.1 GCA_003978075.1 Thermodesulfatator sp.
TGGCGTCCCCGGCGGGATTTGAACCCACGTTGCCGGCGTGAAAGGCCGGTGTCCTGGACCTGGCTAGACGACGGGGACGCCTTTTCAGGCTCAAAAGTAAAGGGAGTTAGAGGAGCTGTCAAGCAAGCTTAAAAATTTTCGCAAAGGGGCTCGAAGTATCCCTGGGGATGGGCACAGGCAGGACATTTCTCCGGGGCCTCCGGACCCACATGAATATATCCGCAGTTGCGACAGCGCCAGGCGATGGGTTCGTCGCGTTTGAAAAGCGTGCCATTTTTAATCCGCTCGGCCAGGGCCCGATAGCGTTTTTCGTGGAACTTTTCCGCCTCGGCGATAGCCTCCAGCACAGCCGCTATCTCAGAAAAGCCCTCCTCCCGGGCCACTTGAGCGAACTCCGGATACATCTGGGTGTGTTCATATTTCTCACCCTCCGCCGCAGCTAGAAGGTTCTCCAAGGTATTCCCTATGCGCCCCGCAGGATAGGCCGCCTGAATCTCTACCTCTCCTCCTTCCAAAAACTTGAAAAGACGCTTGGCGTGCTCCTTCTCCTGCTCGGCGGTCTCCAAAAAGATCTCCGCAATGCGTTGGAAGCCCTCCTTTTTGGCCTGGGAGGCAAAATAGGTGTAGCGATTGCGGGCCTGAGACTCCCCGGCAAAGGCCGTCAAAAGATTCCTCTCCGTGCGGGTTCCCTTCAAACTTTGCATAACTTGCCTCCTTAATCTATTTTTAATTTAAGAAAGTTTTTAAACTGCATCGACTCTCTTGTCAAGGGATCTCCTCTTCAGGTATAGAAGTTCTGGGGCCTAGTCCCCGAGTGGGGGTTTTGAAAAAGGTGTGTGACCCCCTCAGGTGAAAATAAAGAGGTCCTTATGGATCCTGAAGTATCCATCATTATCCCGGCTTACAACGAGGAAGAGGCCCTACCTCATCTATTAGAGAGACTGGCCCGGGTCCTGCCTCAACTGCCTCCAGCGGAGGTCATCGTGGTGGACGACGGCTCCAGGGATCGCACTCCAGAGATCTTGAAAGAGTGGGCAAGGCATCATCCCTGGCTGCAGGCCATCATCCTTCGGCGCAACTTCGGCCAAAGCGCGGCCCTTACCTGCGGCCTGGACCACGCCCGGGGAAAGATCCTAGTCACCCTGGACGCCGATCTCCAAAATGATCCCGAGGATATCCCCAAACTCCTGACCAAATTAAAAGAAGGTTATGATGTGGTCTCCGGCTGGAGAAAAGAGCGTAAGGATCCCCTCTTTTCCCGAAGGATACCTTCCCGGATAGCCAACGCCCTCATCAGTCGCATAACCGGGGTCCGTCTCCATGATTATGGCTGCACCCTTAAGGCCTACCGTCGGGAGGTCCTTCAGGGGTTGACCATATACGGGGAACTCCATCGGTTTATCCCTGCACTGGCTGATCTCCGTGGAGCCCGCATTGCCGAGGTCCCGGTGCGCCACCACCCCCGCCGCTTTGGGAAGAGTAAATACGGCCTTTCCCGCACCTACCGCGTGCTCCTGGATCTCCTCCTCGTGTTTTTCTTTCAGCGCTTCGCTACCCGACCCCTCCACTTCTTCGGACTCCCAGGAGGGCTCCTCTTCCTCCTGGGCTTTCTCATCGAACTTCACCTCTCTTGGATAAAGTTTTTCCACCACCAAAAGATCGGGCACCGGCCCCTTCTCCTCCTCGGAGTCCTCCTTATTCTCACAGGGATTCATCTGGTATGTACGGGCCTTTTGGCAGAACTCATTATGCGGGCTTATTACGAGGGAAGCGGCCACCGGATTTACACCGTCCGAGAGATTTTTCCTTAAAGCTCTAAAGATGGCCTCCTAAAATCCTTGGCCATTAATTTTACGTGATTTCACCTGGATGTCTTTCGTCGCGTAGCATAATTTAGAATCTTTTCATTTTGCCTTAAGGCTATTTACCTGGTAAACCACCATAAAAGGAAAGTCATCTAAAATCAATTTAAAATACCGGGGATCATAGCGGCGAAGAACATACATTTGATTGAAATTGCTGCGGAAAGAGGGGGGATCCGTCAGGAAGAGGAGTCTTCCGTAGGCAGAGGAAGCGATCTCCAAAATGAAGCCTTTGGCCCGGAAGACCTCTCTTCTCACCCCCGAAGATCCTTGGACCACCAAGGCTGCAAGGGGTAGAATTCTGGCTCCCCAAAAAACCCGGTGTTCGCGAAGGTCGATCTTTACTCCCCGGGCACAAAGAAGTTCGCTTTTAGATGTTTCTCGGCAGGGATTGAGATTAAAGACAAAGCCGTATCGCCCCTTATCTTGTGTGAAGTCCCAGCTTCCAAAATATCCGATCCAACCATACTTAGGGGGAAGATCCTGGGTGAAGACCCAGTAAACCGGGTGCTTTGGGGAACGAGATATTACCTGCCCTTGAAGAATCTCTCGGGTTAGCTCTGCTGCTGTTTGGTTGTCCAAGACCAAACGGCGATAGAGGCCTATCAGACCCTCGGAAGCTAAAAAATTTGTGATGCGATAGGCCTCTTCTTGAGAGGAAGAAGTCCAAGAAAGGGCCACGTAATAGGTTTTAGGGGTTAGCTGAAGACCACCTCCATCAATAAAAGTGGGTCTTCGAGCATAATAATGAAAAGCGTATCCATAATCCCACCAACTCCAAATCCAGGCCCCAGAAGGCAAGAGCCGATCCAGTTTTTCCATATCTCGAGCCAGAAAGGCGTTGGCCTTGGGAGTGGCTACAAATTTTTGACTGATCCTTTGAAAATGCAGGGTACCGTATCCGAGGATTAAGACTACCCAAAGAACTAATAGGGTACGCAAAGACTCGGAAAGGTGGATGTTAAGCCAGGAAAAGAGGCCTTGAGAGAGCCAGTCCACCCAGAATCCAAGCCCCATCCCCAAAAAGGGGGACAGATACATACCGAAGCGATTTCCTGAACGAAAGACGAGAAGACCGATGAAAAAATAAGGCCAGAGGAAAAGGAGGCCGCGCCATTCCTTAATAAGAAGGACAGCAGCTCCTAAAAGGCCGAGCAGAAAAAGGAAGGGATTCTGGAGAGTAAAACCAGAGACCTGAAGCAGACCTTTGAAATGTTGAAGCTCGGAGATGGACTGCTGGACATTAGGATACCCCTCGAAGAGACCCTTCCTCTCGGGGCTTGCGATCTGGATCACGTATCCATACAACTGGTGGATCAAACTCCAGGGAGCCCGCCAGAGGAACCAAGCATTAGGAAGAAAGAGGAGGGCCAAGGCCAGCCATTCCCGGCGACCAAAGCGCCTCTTTTCCCACCAAAGGACAAAAACGAAGAGGCCATAGGGAACGAAAACGAGATGAGGGTGACCGTACCACCAATAGGAAAGAAAGCCGGAGAAAGAAGCCAGGGCCACCCAGAGAAGAGGTCTACGGCTTTGAAAGTAAAAAAAGAGACACATCCCTAGAAATATAGGGAAGAAAAGATTGAGAGAATCCGTATCGAAACGGGCAATGCTGGTGCGGATGAGATAAATGTAGGAGGTTACTCCCACTAAACCTCCCAAAAGGCCAGCAGCGGTATACCCAAGAAACTCTAAATAGAAAAAGAGGGGGATGACGAAGAGGACAGCCGTAATCGGAGTGTAGTAAAGGGCCAACTTTTCAAGGGGTATCTTCAGCCAGCTAGAAAGCTCGGCTGCTGACCAGCTCATCAAAGGCACCGGAAAAGGATAGTGAGGCTGGAAACCTTTTTCTTTTTTGTCCTGGGCTTTGAGATGAGAATCTGGAACCCCACGGTAAGGATCTACTTTTTGAGAGCGATAGCGGCCTTCCTGCCAGTCGCGGGCCAGGCGGGCGAAATAGAAGGCGTCATAAGAGGCAAAGATGGGGCGATCCGGGGTTACAAAGTAGAGGTTCTGCCGGGCCTTCCAGACCTTGAGATCATCGAACCTCCAAGACAGACCTACAGCAATGACCGCCAGAAGTAGAACCCCTTTGATTCCTCGGATGATCCAAATTTTGCTTTTAGCCAAACGCATGAAACAAGACTCCTCTCCCCTTTTCCTTGAGGGCTCCGCTAAATACCGGCATCACACCTCTTTCCCCTAAGGGATCGACCTCCCAGCTAAAGACTAATCTATAGGGTGATCCCCATTATAGCCCAGCTTCAAATGAATTGTAAAAGACTTTGGGGTTAGCCTCAGCCCTTTAAGGCACTGGAGGGAAGGTAAAGGAGCTTGTAGGCCAGGTAAAGAAAGTAGAAGAGCAGGAAGAGCCCCCCTTCGTAGCGCTTGATTTTTCGATCGAAGGAGACCGCCAACAGGGCCAGGGAAAGAAAGACAACCGCTCCCAGGTCGCTAAACCCCTGGGCCGGAACCGGTACCGGCCGAAGACAGGCGGTAACTCCCAAAATGAAAAGAAAATTGAAAATATTGGAACCCACGATATTACCTACCAGGAGATCGGTCTCTCCTCGATAAATGGAAGCCAACGAGGTAGCGATCTCGGGGAGGCTGGTCCCCAGGGCGATGAGGGTGAAGCCGATGAAGGCCTTAGGGATCCCCAGGCCCTCGGAAAGGAGGACCGCGTAGCGCACGGTGATCTCTGATCCTCCCACCAACCCGGCCAAGCCTAGAAAGAAAAGGAGCAGAGCCAGGGGCACGGAGAGGATAAGCGGGGCCTCGGCCACGGCCTCTGCCGCCAAACTATTGGTGCGATGCCCAAAGATCTCCAGGAGGTTGTAGTAGATGAAGACCGCAAAAAAGAGGAGAAGGAGGAGCCCCTCGGTGCGGCTGTAAAGGGCTGGGCCACCGGTGAGCCAGGGGTCTAGGGCCGCCACCAGCACTGCAGCCGTGGCCAGGAGCATCATGGGGATCTCCCGGCGGACCACCACGCTCTGGATGATAAGCGGTCTCACCAGGGCCGCCAGCCCGATTCCCAGAGCGATATTGGCCAGGTTGGAGCCCACGATATTTCCGAAGGAGATCTCTCCGGCCTTGAGAGCCGCGGCCACGTTTACCGCCAGCTCTGGGGCACTGGTCCCAAAGGCCACCACCGTGAGTCCGATCGCCATGGGCGAAATCCCCAGCCGCCGGGAGAGACCCGCCGCTCCGCGCACCAGAAGATCTCCTCCCACCAGGAGAAGGGCCAGCCCCAGCAGGGTCAGAAAAAAATAAAGGAGCACCGGGGGCATGCCCTATTCTATACCCCCTCCCCGTTGCAGGCTATTTCCGAGTTGTTTTGAAACTAAAATAAGGGGTGAACTTGGGGGTAAAGGGGGTTTGGGGACAAAGCCCCCTAGCGGAAAGGCCTTTCTCGGAGGTCTCCAAAGGTCTCAAAAAGTTTATAATGGAAGGGATGAGGCTTCCGCGCACGGATCTTCCCCTTTCGCGTCCGGCCCTTCTGGTCCTGGCCTACCGCTATCTGGTGCGGGACGAAAAGGGCGAGCCGGTGGAAAGCCCGGAGGAGATGTTCTGGCGGGTGGCCCGGGCCGTGGCCGAGGCCGAAAGGGAGTTCGGGGAGGATCCGGAATCCTGGGCCGAACGCTTCTATCGGCTCATGGTCTCCCTCGACTTCCTGCCCAACTCCCCCACCCTCATGAACGCCGGGCTTCCTTTGGGACAGCTTTCGGCCTGCTTCGTGCTCCCGGTGGAGGATTCGCTGGAGGCCATCTTCGAGGCCCTCAAGGCCGCGGCCCTCATCCATAAGTCCGGAGGGGGCACGGGCTTTTCCTTCTCCCGCCTGCGTCCCAAAGGAGATGTGGTGCGCACCACTCAAGGGGTGGCCAGCGGACCGGTCTCTTTCATGCGGGTGTTCGACGCGGCCACCGAGGCCATCAAACAAGGGGGCAAGCGCCGCGGGGCCAACATGGGCATCCTGCGCATCGATCACCCGGATATCGAGGAGTTTATCCTGGTAAAACGCGATCCCCGGGAACTTCGCAACTTCAATATCTCCGTGGCCATAACCGCGGAGTTTATTAAGGCCCTTAAGCAGGGAGCGGACTTTCCCCTGATCAACCCCCGCACCGGACGGGAAACACGCCGGGTCAAGGCCCGCCGACTTTTCGACCTTCTTACCGAAAGCGCCTGGATGACCGGAGACCCGGGGGTGATCTTCCTCGACACCATTAACCGGGCCCATCCCACCCCCCTCCTCGGCGAGATCGAGAGCACCAACCCCTGTGGGGAGCAGCCTCTGCTTCCCTACGAGTCCTGCAACCTGGGATCCATCAATCTCTCCCGGTTTGTGAAAGAAGGCCGGGTGGACTATCCGCATCTGGCCGAGACCGTGCATCTGGCAGTGCGCTTCCTGGACGATGTGATCGAGGTCAACCGCTTTCCCCTCCCCCAGATTGCCCGCATGACCCGCCTCAACCGCAAGATCGGCCTGGGGGTAATGGGTTTTGCCGATCTCCTCATCCGCCTGGGGATCCCCTACGATTCCGAGGAGGCCGTTCGGCTGGCCGAGGAGATCATGGCCTTCATCGAGCGGGAATCCGTGGCCGAGAGCCGAAGGCTCGGGGAGAAACGGGGAAGTTTTCCGGCCTTCCCGGGAAGTCTCTGGGACCGGCAGGGCTTTCCGGCCATGCGCAACGCCACCACCACCACCGTGGCCCCCACCGGCACCCTCTCCCTCATCGCCGGAACCTCCTCCGGCATCGAGCCCCTCTTCGCCCTGGCCTACCGCCGGAGGGCCTTAAACGGCGTGGAATGGACGGAGATCCACCGGGAATTCCTCCGGGCCTTGGAAAGGAGAAAACTCCCGGTGGAGGAAATCGTGGCCGAGGTGCTGGAAAGAGGCGGCCTTTCGGGAATAAAAGGGGTGCCGGAGGATCTCCGAAGACTCTTCGTCACCGCCTTTGAGATCCCGCCGGAAAGGCACCTGGCCCTCCAGGCCGCCTTTCAACGCCACACCCACAACGCGGTCTCCAAGACCATCAACCTCCCGGAGGAGACTCCCCCGGAGGAGATCGGGCGCATCTATCTCCGGGCCTATGAAATGGGCCTTAAGGGGGTCACGGTCTACCGCTACGGTTCGCGGCCGGAGGCCCCGCTGCGCCTGGCCCGGGAGGAGAGTTGCCCCGAGTGCGGCGAGATTCTGGAGCATCGGGAACACTGCCTCTTCTGTGCGGGTTGCGGATACTCTGCCGGATGCGGCTAGCCCCCGGGACGCAGATGCACACAGTCCCCGGAGGCGATCTCCCGTAAGCCCTCTTCGGTGACGAGAATCAGGGCCCCCTCCGGGGAGACCCCCCGGGCCTCTCCCTCGAGCACGCCTTCGGGAAGGATCACCCGCACGCGGCGGTCCAGGGTCTCGGAAAGGGCACTCCAGGCGGAAAGGATCTCCTCTGGATCCCCGCGCACCGTGTCTCCTAGAGCGGAGATCACCCCGGAAAGCACCTCCTCAAGCGGCACCCTTCGGCCCAGGATCTCGCAGAGGGCTACGGCCTGCGGGGCCTCGGACACCGGGCGATTGAGGTTTATCCCCACCCCCACCAGAAAGTAGGCCGGATGTCCCTCCCGGAAGACACCCTCCACTAAGATGCCACAGAGCTTGCGTCCGCGAAAAAGGACATCGTTGGGCCACTTGAGCCCCACGGAGATCCCGTAAAGGCCCCTGAGGGCCCGGGCTACGGCCACCCCGGCGGCCAGAGGAAGCAGTCCCGCGGGCAGGAGGACCTCCTCCCCGGGAAGGATGAAGGTGGCGTAGAGGCCGCCCTCCGGGGAGAGCCAGGGGCGTCCCCGGCGGCCGCGCCCGGCGGTTTGTCGCCGGGCCACCACCACCCCCTTCTTACCGGCTGCGGCCAGGCGCCGGGCCTCCTCCTGCGTGCTCTCCAGAACCTCGTACCAGAAAATTTTTGACATTTCTCCTCCGCATTATTATGTT
>QOAM01000023.1 GCA_003978075.1 Thermodesulfatator sp.
CCCGGAGAAGATCTTCGCTTGAGATTTCTCTCAAAGGAGGTTGGGGAAAGGGCGGTTGAAGGTTTGGGAGATCCGGTAAAGAAGGTTTTGCTCAGTAGTCGGCAGTCACTTCTAAAGGTTTCCTCGAAAGGCGGAAAATACTTGGGGAGAAACGCTTCGCAGGTGGAGATCTCGCTGAGGAAAGGGTATTTCGATGCCGGCCTTGAGCAGTGCCCGGTGAATGGCGTAATAATAATCGCTTTTAATTCCGGTAAGGGCCCGCTTAGCCCGTGACTGCCTGATCCAGACCACTAAGGCAAAGTTCAGGGCATTGTCCCCAAACCCTTCAAACCATACCCTTACAGGATGCTCCTCGTCTTCCTCGGTAAGAGGCACTTGACGGGCAACCTCGGTGATCACCTCCTTTACTAGCTCGGGATCTGTACCGTAGGCTACTCCAAAAGGGATGTGAATCCGGCGCCAGTCATCCCCGTAAGTCCAAGTGGAAACTCGTTTGTTGATAAATTCCGAGTTGGGAACCAGGATGTCCTCGCCATCGAAGGTGCGGATGATCGTGGCCCGCATATTGATTTCTTGGACCACCCCGAGGGTGCCGTCTTCTAGTTCCACGAGATCTCCGGGTTTGAGGCTCCCTTCCATCAAGAGGATGATGCCTGAAATAAAATTGCTGGTAATGGCTTGGAGCCCGAAGCCGATGCCCACACCCAAGGCCCCGAAAAGGATACCCACCTGGGTAAGATCCACCCCGGCACTGGAAAGGGCCACTAGAAAGAGGATGACCAAAAGGAAATAATAAATCAAGGTGGTCACGGAGTTCACTAAACTGGCCGGGAGACTAAAGCGCTTCACCAAAAGGTGTTCCAATTTGCGCCGGAGATACCGCAGGGCCACCAGCCCCGCAATTAGGACCACCGAGAGCTTGAAAATTCCCAGGAGGGTGACCGAAATTCCCCCAATCTTCCAGAGGGGACGGGTGAGGATGCGCATCAAGGGTCTCATATCTGTGGTATCTTATCAACTTTGGACGAAGAGGTAAGGAGTGGACGATGAAGATCCTTCGATTTCGCTGGCGAGGAAAGGATTGGTGGGGGAGACTTTCTGAAGACCGCGTGTTGGGTCTTCCGGGAGTGACGGACTTTGGAGATCTTCCTCCGGAGGGGCTCCCCCTCACCGAGGTGCGGCTTTTACCCCCCACGGTGCCCACGAAGATCGTGGCTGTGGGGCTGAATTACAGGGACCATGCCCAGGAATTGGGCCTAGATATTCCGCAAGAACCCCTCATCTTCTTAAAACCCCCTTCGGCCCTCATCGGACCGGAAGACCGGATTCTCCTCCCTCCGGGGGTGGGGAGGGTGGATTACGAAGCGGAATTGGCAGTGGTGATAGGAAAGAGGGCCCGAAGGATTTCCCCGGAAGAGGCCCGGGAGCACATTTTAGGCTATACCTGTTTTAACGATGTGACCGCTCGGGACCTCCAGAAAAAAGATGGCCAGTGGACTCGGGCCAAGAGCTTTGACACCTTTGCCCCACTAGGCCCTTGGATCGAGACCGAGCTGGATCCCTCATGTCTCCGGGTACGGGCCTATCTCAATGGAGAGGTGGTTCAGAATTCCTCCACAGACCAGCTTATTTTTCCCGTGCCGCAGCTGGTGAGCTTCATCTCCCAGGTGATGACCCTTCATCCCGGGGACGTAATTGCCACCGGCACCCCACCCGGAGTAGGTCCTCTTTCTCCCGGCGATGTGATAGAGATTGAAGTGGAAGGGGTTGGACGATTGGTAAATTTTGTAGAATTTGGATAAGCGGAGCGGAAAAAATGGAGGGAAGGGTGACCGCTCTTTCCTTAAGTCGGGAAAAGGGTGTCCCTAAGGAAAACGTTCCTGAGGTGCGGATTGTAAGAGGCTATGGGGTAGAGGGGGACGCCCACGGAGGGCCGTGGCATCGTCAGGTAAGCTTCTTGGACACCGCCACCCTGGAATACATGCGTCGGATTTTAGGGCGGGAGGTGCGTCCAGGGGAACTGGCCGAAAATGTTACCGTGGATCTCGACCTCTCTCAGGTAAAGGTGGGCGATCAGATTCTCGCAGGGGAATGCCTCTTCGAGGTCACCCAGATCGGCAAAAAGTGTCATAGCGGATGTGCCATCTTTCAAAGGGTGGGCCGCTGCGAGATGCGCAACCGGGGGGTCTTCACGCGCGTCCTTAAAGGGGGGGTCCTCAGAGTGGGCGATCCGGTAAAAATCCTCCGCCGCGAAAAAACCTAACTTTTTAGGGAGCCTCTAGAGCTCTCTGAAAGACCTACCTGGCTAATAATTGTTTATTAATGGGTCATCAAAGAGTAGATTTTATAGACCTCAACCTTAATATTTCATAGGATTCCCAGGTCAAAAAATGCTCTTGCCCGGCGCTCTTCCAAGTTTTTTGGGAAAGATTTGGGGAATTAGGCCTCGATAAAGAGTTTGAGGCGGACCTTTTTGAGCTCCCTGAGCGTGCGGAGCGGGAGGTAATCTCTCAGGACATAACGCTCAGCTAGCTCCTTCAGGTATTTTTCCGGCTCCTTTTGCAAATGGAGCATGGTGTAAAGGTTGTAGGGCCAGTCTGGATAGCTCACCCGTTCGTAGCAGTGGGTTATCCCCTGCTCGGAGGCCAAGGCCTGACCCACCTCGGTTAGTCTCTTTTCCGGCACGCGCCAGGCCACCATGATATTCTCGCGAAATCCCACCCGGTGATGCCTCACCAGCCCGGCAAAGCGCCGCATGACACCCTTTTCGAGCATCTCCCGAATCCACAAGAGGAGATCCTCCTCGGAGGTCCCGGCCTGGCGGGCAGTTACCGAAAAGGGCCGAGGGAGAAGGGGCAGGGGCTCCTGCGTGGCCCGCACCAAGCGAATGGTTCTTGGGCCAGGGATCATCTTTTCAAAGGAAGGGGGCGTGCTCCGGTCTCCAGCCACCCCCTCCTCCAGGTCGAAAACCACGGCGATGCGAAAGATCCGACGGATGGGTAAGAGAAGGAGGCGTTGGGCTCCGGCGGCCCGGGCCAGGCGGTCCGCCTCTTCCTCCAAGATCTTTCCCGGAGGCACTGCCAGGGTAAACCAGAGGTTCAACCGATGATCGCGTAGATAATTATGACTCACCCCCGGATGAGAATTGATCACCTCTACCGCACGGGAGAGGCGGTATTCCGGCACTTCTAGGGCGGCCAGGGTGGTACGATAGCCCAAGGCCTGGGGGTTGAAAATCCCCCCAATTTGACGCAAGATCCCTTTCCGGGAAAGTCTCTCCAGGCGCAAGAGGACCTCCTCTTCCCGGACCCCAAGTTTTTGGGCCAGGACCTGAAAGGGCCTTTCCACCACCGGAAATTCCTTCTGAACCAGGTTGAGAAGCTTGCGGTCTTTATCATCCATAGCTTTAATAGTAACTTGAACTTTTAGGGGGGAAAGGTTGCATGGCTAGTCGAGTCTTTTGGGTGGATCTGCGTTTGAGAAAAAAGGCTTCTCTACTGGAAAAGGTTTCGGCCCTGCTTTCCGCCTTAGAAATAAAAGACCGTTTTCGGCCCGGGGCCTTGGTGGGCATTAAGCTCCACTTTGGCGAGGCCGGCAATCTCGCCCACCTTCGTCCCCAATGGGTGCGCCGGGTGGTGGATCATCTTAAAGAGCTCGGGGTTAAACCCTTTCTCACCGACACCAACACCCTTTATCGGGGAAGTCGTTCGGACGCGGTAAGCCATCTAGAGACCGCTGTGCGCAACGGCTTTACCTATGCAGTGGTGGGAGCCCCTGTGGTTATCGCCGACGGACTGCGGGGTAGCTCCTACGAGAAAATAGAGATGGACTTCCCTGTGCTCAAGGAGTTTTTTCTGGCCAAGGAGGTGGTCCGGGCCGATGGTCTGGTGGTGCTCACCCACTTTAAGGGGCACGAGCTTTCGGGCTTCGGCGGGGCCCTTAAGAACGTGGGGATGGGCTGTGCCGCCCGGCGGGGGAAGCTGGAACAGCATTCCACAGTGGCCCCTAAGATCGATAAAAAGCGCTGTGTGGCCTGTGGGACCTGTGCGGAATTTTGCCCGGTAGGGGCCCCGGAGCCCGCCCCGAGGGCTAAGAAGCCCCGCTACCGCATTAACGAAAAGCGTTGCATAGGTTGCGGGGAGTGCATTGCCGTATGCCCCCAGGAGGCCATCAAGGTGCAGTGGAACGAGAAGGCCGAGCTTTTCATGCGCAAGATGGCCGAATACGCCGCGGCGGTCCTCCTTCCCAAGAGGGGAAGGGCCTTCTTCCTCAACTTCGTGCTCCAGGTCTCCCCGGCCTGTGACTGTTATCCCTTCAATGATTACCCCCTGGTGCCGGATCTGGGCATACTGGCCTCCGAAGACCCCGTGGCCCTGGATCAGGCCTCGGTGGATCTGGTGAATCAGGCCGGCGGTCTTCCGGGCTCCAAGGCCGAAGGCAGTCCCCCGGGAGAGGACAAGTTCCGCCGACTTTACCCCCAAATTCCCTGGGAGGTTACCCTCAACCACGCCGAAGAGATCGGTCTGGGCAGCCGAAAATACGAACTGGTGAAACTGGAGGCGTGAAAATCCGAGAAAGGGCCATTCTTTTGCAGGGGAAGGAGCTAGCCTATGGGGTTCAGGCCTTTTGAAGTCTTAAAGGAGAAGATCCGCAAGGAGGATCTTCCGCCGGGGCCGGAAAGACCTCTCTGTGAGGAGGACCCGGAGGAGTTCTTCCGCAAAGTAAATCCCCTTCCGCGGGAGAAGGAGATCTTCTGGGCTCCGGGCTTTCGCAAACCTCCCCGCTTTGAGGAGAGGGCCTGGCCTCCCCAGCCCTTACAGGTGCGAGTGTGGCAGACCTCGGAATACATGGAAGGCCGTGCTCCGGGGGTCACCCGGGAGCTCCTGCGCCGGCTGCGCGAGGGACGCATCGCCTGGAGCCGGGTCCTCGACCTTCACGGGCTCACCGTAGCCGAAGCCGAGGTGGTCTTTCACCGTTTTCTCAGGGAGTGTCTCTTCCGGGGAGACCGCTGCGTGCTCATCATTCACGGCCGAGGGCTTTCCTCCCCCCGTGGGCCCGTTCTCAAAGAAAAGGTGCGTTTCTGGCTGGAAAGGGGGCCCCTTCGGAGACATGTTCTGGCCTACACCACGGCCCGGCCCTGCGACGGGGGCCCCGGGGCTACCTATGTCCTTCTCTCCCGGAGGAAATGGCGATGAGGCTTCCGGCTCACGGACGCCACAAGGTGTTGGTACACGGGCTCCCCGGTACGGGAAAGACCACCTTGATCTCCCGGGTGATAGAGGAGCTTCCAGATCCTAAAAGGGGCTTCCTCACCCGGGAGGTGCGCGAGGGAGGGCGCCGAGTGGGCTTCAAGATCCGCACCCTCGATGGCAGAGAGGCTTGGCTGGCCAAACGCGGACGAGGCTGGCCCCAGGTGGGGAAGTACCGGGTCTTCCTGGAGATCTTTGAAAAGTTAGCCCTCTCCGCCTTGGCCCCTTCGGAACCAGGGACCCTCTATGTGGTGGATGAGATCGGGAAGATGGAAATCTTCTCCGAGGCCTTTTGCCAGCGCATCCGGGAGCTCCTTTCCGGACCGGAACCGGTGCTGGCCTCGGTGGGCTACGGGAAGGTCCCCTTTCTGGAGGAGATCTTCCGGCTGGAATCCCCGGTATTTTGCGAGATTACCCCGGAGAATCGGGATTACCTGGTGGAACGCATCCGGGTGGAGTTCGAGCGCCCGGGGAGGCTGATCGTCTTCGAGGGGCTCGACGGCTCGGGAAAGAGCACCCTGGCCCAAGAACTGGCCCGCAAGCTCAAAGAGGAAGGCCTTCGGGTGCTCCTCACCCGCGAGCCCACCGGCGGGGAGTGGGGACAAAAGATCCGGGAGCATCTGCAGAAGCGCACCCCGCTCTCCCCGCAGGCCTATGCGGAGCTCTTTTTTCGCGACCGCTGGGAACACGCCCAGAAGGTCCTAGTGCCGGCCTTGGCCCGGGGAAAGATCGTCCTCTGCGATCGTTATTATCTCTCCACCTTGGCCTATCAAGGGAGCCAGGGGCTTTCGGTAAAAGACCTCTGGCGCCGCAACGAGACCGTGGCCCCGGTGCCGGATCTGGTGGTCTTCGTGGATGTGCCGGTGGAGCTGGCCCTGGAGAGGATAAGAGCCCGGAACACCCCTCGGGAACTCTACGAAAGAGAGGAAGAGCTCTCTGCCATCCGCAAAATCTACCTCCAGGTCTTGCCCCGCTTTCGCCACTTGAAACTCTCGGGAGACCGACCGGTGGAAGAACTCCTGGAGAAGCTCCGGAAAGAGTTGGCTGAAGGTCTCCTTCCATGAAGTTTGAGGTCATCCTGGCCGGGTTTGGCGGACAGGGGATCCTCTTCGCCGGAAACCTCCTGGCCCAGGCCGGTATGGAGTCCGGCCTCCAGGTGACCTTTCTCCCGGTCTACGGCCCGGAGATGCGCGGCGGGACCTGCAACTGCACGGTGGTCCTCTCCGATCGGCCTATCGCCTCCCCGGTGGTGCGTCGTCCCTCGGCCCTGCTCATCATGAACCGTCCTTCCTTTGAGAAGTTCGTGCCCTGGCTCAAACCCCGCGGATTGGCTGTAGTCAACAGCGATCTGGTTCCGCAGGAGCTGGCCCGGGACTTCCCCGGACGCCGTTTCGTCTTCGTCCCTGCGGACCGCCTGGCCGAGGAGGAGGGCTTCCCGGCCCTGGCCAACATGGCTGCCCTGGGGGCCCTGGTGGCGGTGAGCGGGATTGTGCCCCCGGAAAAGGTCCTCTCCGGCCTCAAGAGCCTCCTCCCCGAGCACCGCCGGCACCTCCTGGCCCCCAACCGCCGGGTCTTTCGCCGGGGCTATGCCTTTGCCCTCAAGAACTCCTCTACCGCCTCGGCCAAATAGATCCGGAAGCGCTCCTCCCCTCCCAGAAGGCGCAGGCCGAAGACGAAATTGAGCTCGTTGAGAAGGGCCTCCCCGGTCTGGGGACGAAAGAGAAGGTCCACCGCCACCAGGTCAAAACCCGTTTTTTCTATTAGTTCTTCCACCAGCTCCAGGGCCCGGGCCTCCAGTTCCGGGACGGGACAGGGCACCAGACGGCCCTCCTGCACCAGATTGCGCCGAAAACCCCCCTTCCTCCAGAAAGGAAGCCTCCGGCGACCGATGATCACCACCCGGAGGTCATACTCCCAGGGGAGATATTCCTGTACCAGGAAGCCGAAACGCCCCGAAGCCTCCCACTTCCGCAAGCGTGAGAGGGCTTCCTGCCAGTCCGCCGGGCCCCTTATCAAAAAGACCTCCCGTCCCTCGTGGCCATGATTTCCCTTGACCACAAAAGGAGGATCAGGGAGGGCCATCTCCGCGGCCCTCCGCCTGAGTTCCTCGTCGTTCCCTGTAACCCTCACCACCTTGGGCTTTGCCTCGTTCATGGCCGCACCAAACCTTATACCGGGCGCGGAGGAGTAAATGACATCGTACAGGTCCTCGATGGTCTTAATTGTAAAGTTTCCCTGGCCTATGATCACCTCGTAGTCCGGCGTGCCAAAATCTATTACCTCCAACCTCACCATATATTTCTATTGGCTCCGCATCGCTTTTAGCGGTTGGGGGTTTAGCTTTTTAACCTATATCCACAAGTCTTATTTGGATGCCCCGGTAGCTCAGCCTGGTGGAGCGCTCGCTTGGTAAGCGAGAGGTCGCGGGTTCAAATCCCGCCCGGGGCTCTCCCGATGGGGCTCCGCCCCTATAACCCCGAG
>QOAM01000131.1 GCA_003978075.1 Thermodesulfatator sp.
TCTTAGGTCCTGGTTCCGTCCCTCACCACCACCCGGAGGCCTCTCCTCAGGGAGGGGCCTCCTCTTTTATCAATTGGCTTTCCCGTGGTGAACTAGTCGGCGGCTTCATTTCTCTTCCGAACTCTTCGGCGTTTGTCAAGTTTTGTGTGTCTGGAGCTAGAAGTCATCTTTTTCAGGATAAATGAAGAGGCAACAAGAGATACGATGAAAGAGATAGAAATTTTGTCCAACATGGGAACAATATCTAAAGTACCGACTACAAGGCTTACTTTTTAGAAAAATTTTCATTTTTGGCCTTAAATATGCGCAAAATCACCTCATTTATTCAGAGGTCTCATTTTCACCAGCGCGGCCTCTGCTCGAAGGTAGTATTCCTTAGGGTGTTTTAGGGGGCGGGTTGGGGTCTGGAGGGCCCAGGTTGGGTTGGAGAGATGATTTCCGTGCCCGGAGGAGGGGTAAAAGTAAAGAGCTTAGGTGGTAGACGAGGATTCTTCCGGAGATCCTCCAAAAGAAGATGGGTGAGATTCCCCAAGAGATCCCAATACCAGACCTCCCGCACCTCCCCTGTAGAAACTTTGACACGCAACTTGAGGCGGGATATCTGAGTTTGTTCCCGGGGGCGCAACTCTAAAAAGTAATCCCCGTTGGGTCCCAATTCGCCGGAAAGAATCTCAAAGTCCTCTTCGAGTTTACCGCTTCCTGAAAGGAACTTCAGGACCGGACGAGAAAAGGCTCTTTTCACCGGAAAGATACTCACCTGGCGATCTACTTCCGCGTAAAAATAGACCCTTTTCCCGTCGCAGACGATGAGGATCTTTTCGGGATACCGGTACTCCCAACGTAGATGGTCGGGCTTCTGGAACCAGAAAGAGCCTCCAGAGGCCTCCACAGAAAGTCCCCTGCGCCAGTAAACTTCTTGAGTAAAGTTCCCGGAGAGGGCCTTCAACCTGCCATAAAAGGCTTCGACCTTCTTTAGGACCTTCTCCGGACTGGGAGCCGCCTCAAGGCTTGCGCCCCACCAACACAGGACGAGGACGCACACCATCGCTCGGACCAACGATTCCCTCCTCTTCCATGCGTTCCACTAGACGAGCGGCCCGATTGTAGCCGATGCGCAACCGACGCTGAAGCATGGAGACGGAGATTTTACCCCGCTCCATGGCGATACGCACCGCCTCTCGGTAAAGCTCGTCCTCGGTTTCCTCTTCCGCCAGCGAAGGCCCCAGATCTTCTTCCTCTTCCACAGCTTCGAAATCGGCCAAATATTGAGGTGCACCCTGGGTCCTCACGTATTCCACCACCTGGCGGACCTCCTCCTCGGAGACATAGGGGGCGTGAATGCGCTGGAGTTTAGAGGCCCCGGGAGGTAGAAAGAGCATGTCCCCGGCTCCCAGCAGTCTTTCCGCTCCCTGGATGTCTAAGATGGTGCGGGAGTCCGTACGGGAAGACACCTGGAAGGAAATACGCGCCGGAAAATTGGCCTTAATAAGTCCGGTGATCACATCCACCGAGGGACGTTGCGTGGCCAAAAGGAGATGGATCCCCGAGGCCCGGGCCATCTGGGCCAGACGGGTGAGCAGGGTCTCCACCTCTTTAGAGGCCACCACCATGAGGTCCGCCAGCTCGTCGATGATGATCACGATGTAAGGGAGCTTTTCCCCAGCCTTTTGATTATAGGAATCCAGGTTGCGCGCCCGGGATTCTTCAAGAAGTTGGTAGCGGCGTTCCATCTCGGTGACCGCCCAGCGCAGGGCCCTCGTGGCGGTGCGGGGCTCGAGGACCACCGGATGAAGAAGATAAGGGATCTCCTCGTAAATGGAGAGTTCAATCCTCTTGGGATCGATAAGGAGAAAGCGCACTTTTTCCGGAACATTTTTAAAAATGAGTCCCAAGATAACCGAATGTAGAAAGACGCTCTTTCCGGTGCCGGTGGCTCCGGCAATGAGAAGATGCGGCATGCGCAGGAGATCCGCTACCACCGGTCGGCCCGACTGGTCTTTTCCCAGGACCAGGGTGAGAGGAGAAGAGGATTTGCGGAAGGCTTGGGATTCCAGGATTTCCCGGAGCCAAACCGTTTCCCTCTCCGGATTGGAGACCTCGATGCCCACCACATCGCGACCAGGAATGGGGGCCACGATACGCACGCTTTCCGCCGAAAGACCCAGGGCCAAATCATCGGCCAGAGCCGCAATGCGGTTGATTTTCACCCCCGGGGCCGGGCGAAATTCATAAACGGTGATCACCGGTCCGGGATGCACCCCTACTACTTCCCCGTTTACCCCGAACTCCCGAAGCTTTTCCTGCAAGGTCTGCCCGAGCCGCTCTAAGGTCTCGGAGGAAGGACCCCGGGCCCGGCGCGGAGGACTGGTTAAAAGGGAAACCGGAGGAGGAAGCCCCTCGGACGCCAGAGGAGAGGGGCCCTGCGAAGTCTCCTCTTTTGGAGAGGAAGTCCTCTTCTTACGCCTCTTTCCTAAAAGACCTCGAAAAGGCCTCTTAGGAAGTCCTCCTGGTAGGTGAAGGAGGGTAAGCCCTGCTCCCGCTAGGGCAAAACCTAGAAGGAGAAGGCCGGGAACGCCAATATAAGGCAGACTAGCCTGTCCCAGAAAACCCAAGAGCCCTCCGTGAAGGGGCCAATGGGATCGGGACCACCAGCTCTCCGGGACGAAACCCAATAGGAAACTGGCCGCTAGGAGGAAGGACCCCAACCCCAGAAGAGGGGTAAGAAGCCTTTTCCCCTGGAAAAGCATCCAGGCCAGGTAAAGAAGGGCCCAAGGGAACAAAAAGGCTGCGGCTCCAAAAAGGGTAAAAACGCAGGAGGCCAAATAGGCCCCTACCACCCCTCCCCAGTTGTGCACTCCCTGAGCCCCTACCCTCCCCAGACCGGGATCAGAAGGAGAATAGGAAAAAAGGGCCAAAAGAAGGAAAAGGGCCAACCCGGCAAGGAAGAAGGCCCCAGACCTCCGCCCCGAGATCCTCATCGTACCTCCTACCTCTTTTCAAACTTAGAAAAATCCCTCCCCTTTCGCGGGAGCTCCGCACCCCTCTTTTTCACTTTTTCGAAGGCTCCTTGGGCAAATTATAGAAAATGGAGAAGAGATTGTGAACTTAGGGACAAAGGGAGAAATCACGCCAGGTACTTTCCCTGATAGAGCCCTCGATTGAGCAAGGTCTCCTCGATAAGACGCAAGGTGCTCCTTTTGTCCCGGGCCCAATCCGGGGCCACCAGTTCTTCCGGACGGGGGTCTCCGGTCAGGCGCTGAATGACCACTCGTGGCGGGAGATGGGCGATGGCCTCGGCCACAAGGTCTGCATACTCTCCTTGGGATAGCGGCTGATAGCGGCCCTGGCGATAAAGCTCTTCCATCCGCGAGCCCCGCACCACATAAAGCTCGTGAAATTTGATCCCATCCACCGGGAGCTCCGCCAGTTTTCTTACCGTCTCCAGCATCTCCAGGGGCCCTTCCCCCGGAAGTCCGAAAATAATATGCACGCAAACCAGAAGATCACGCCTCTTGAGGATCTCCAAGGCCTCGAGAAAGTCCTCAAAGGTGTGTCCCCGATTGATGCGGGCCAGGGTCTCGTTATGCACGCTTTGGAGCCCCAGTTCCACCCAGACCATAAGGCCCTGGTCTTTAAACTCTCTCAGCACCTCTGCCACGGCCTCATCCACGCAATCTGGCCGGGTGCCTACACAGAGTCCCACCACCCGCTCATCCACCAGGGCCTCTTGGTACCGGGCCCGCAGGAGCTCCGGCGGCCCGTAGGTGTTGCTGAAGGCCTGAAAGTAGGCCAGGAATTTCCGGGCCTTGTAGCGCCGGGCCATCCTCTCCATCCCGGAAAGCATCTGTTCCCGGATGGAGATCCCTCGGCGGAAGGCCCCGGTGCCGGAGCCGTAGGCGTTGCAATAAATGCATCCCCCGCGTCCCTTGGTGCCATCACGATTGGGACAGGTAAACCCCGCATCCAGCGGGACCTTCTGCACCCGCTCCCCGAATCTTTCACGCAAAAAACGGTTAAGGGAATAATAGAGTTCTCTCATCTTCAGGGGGCCGAAGAGCGGACCACCGGCCAGGACTCTGGAGGTTTCCCCTCGGCCAGGGCTCGGCCCAAGGCCTCGGCCTCGGAGAGGGCCGAGGGGTGCTTTCGGATGGCCCCGCGCCCTTCCACTCCCCGATAAAAGAGCCCCCCTTGGTATTCGGCACCTAAGGCATCAAAAAAGTAGCGCACCACCCGCTGCACCCCCTCAAAGAGTTTCTTCCCCTTGGTGGCCCCCAGGGAGAGGAAGAGTCCGTAGCGCCGGCCACCGGGAAGGTTCTTCAGCACATATTTTCGGATCCACAGGGCCTGCGAGCGCTCGATCAGGGCCTGGGTGCGGGAAGTAAGATTGTAAAAAAAGATGGGCGAGGCCAGCACAATGACCCTCGCTCCGAGAAATTCTGAATAAAGGGGGGCGAGATCGTCCTCCAACACGCACTCCCCCGTACGGTCACAGCTCCCGCATTCGATACAGCCCTGAAAATCCATCTGGTAGAGATCGTAGCGTCGCACCTCGGCCCCCGCGGCCTCAGCCCCTCGCACTAAGGCCGCAAGCAGAAGATCGGTGTTCCCTCCCCGTCGCGGGCTACCGTTAAAGGCCAAGATCTTCATGCTCTTTAGCCCCATTCGTGGAGCTCCAGGCCTTCCCGCAGGAGGAGGGCTGCGGTCACCCCCAGAGGCTCGAGACCGCAGGAGGGGCTTTTGGCCTTGAGGAAGGCCCGACGCACCCCCAAGAGACGGGCAAGCCTGAGAACCTCCTCTGCCCCGCGCATGAAGGCTTCGGTCACCTCTTCTCCCCGGAGGTTTATCACCCGGGCGGTCCCAGAAAGGACATCCGCCCCGTCTCCTCCCAGGATCTCCGCCGGGGGCCGAGGAGTGGGAAGCCCCCCGAGCTGCTCCGGACAGACCGGGATCAGGCGGAAGCGTTTAAGCAGGGTCTCCGCCATAGGCTCGGGAAGACGCTTTCCATCATAGCGGGTCTTAAGCCCCAGAAGACAGGCCGAAACCAGGACAGGCTCTTTCACACCAGAACGACCCTTTCCTCACACTCCTTGCAGGCTTCGATGGCTCCCAGACGAAAGACCCCTTCTCCCAGTCCCCGACAGACGGCCTCCACCTCTTCCACCTCTTCCTCAGGCACCACGAGCACGAACCCGATCCCGCAGTTGAAGACCCGATAGAGTTCCTTTTCGGAAAGGCGTCCGGCCTCTTGAATAAAGAGAAAGACGGGCGGTACCTCCCAGGCCCCCTTCTCGATGACCGCCTTGACCCCCTTAGGGAGCACCCGGGAGAGGTTATCGTAAAAGCCCCCGCCGGTGATGTGGGCCATGGCCTTGATGCGGATGCCCCGGTTGAGGAGGTTGAGAACGGTTTTCACGTAAATGCGGGTGGGCTCAAGGAGCTCCTCGACCAGAGGCCGCTCAAGGCCCCCGGGCCGGTCTTCAAGGGAAAGCCCCAGCTCCTCGAAGAAGATCTTGCGCACCAGAGAAAAACCGTTGGCATGAAGTCCACTTGAGGCCAGCCCCAGGAGGACATCTCCTACGGAAACCTCGGAGCCGTCCACGATGCGGTTGCGATCCACCACCCCTGCGGCGAAGCCCGCGCAGTCGTACTCCCCTGGGGGATACATCCCGGGCATTTCTGCGGTCTCCCCGCCGAGAAGGGCGCATTCGGCCTGCCGGCAGCCCTCAGCCATCCCCTCCAGGAGCTCCAAATAGATCTTTTCGTCCAGTTTCCCGAAGGCCAGATAGTCCAGGAAAAAGAGGGGCTTAGCCCCGCAGACCAGGAGATCATTTACGCACATGGCTACCAGATCGATCCCGATCCCCCGGTGGATCCCGGCGGCTACAGCCACCTTGATCTTGGTTCCCACTCCGTCGGTGGTAGCTGCAAGGACCGGCTCCCGATAATGGGCCAGGTCCAGGGCGAAAAGCCCGGAAAAGCCCCCGATGTCCGTCAGCACCCCCAGCCGCGGGGTGCTTTTCACCAGCCGACGGACCTCCTCCACCAGACGATTGGCCTTGTCGATATCCACCCCGGCTTCGGCGTAGCGAGGGCTCTTGATCTCAGTAGGCATAGAGCTTCCCGTAAGGACGATGGGTGTAAGGTTCGATCTTTACGAAGGGTTCTTTCAGCACCTCCTCGAGATCCAGGTTGAAGTCAGCACAGTATTCGGAAAGGTGCCGCCGGAGGAGGTCTTCGTCTTCCTTGGTGAGCTTGTGGGGCTTGAGGCCCAGCCCCAGTTGGCTTTCAGAGACCTTTCCCCGGATGTAGATGGTCCCCCCGTGCATACCTGTGCCTAGATAAATTCCGGCGATAGGCCGCTCAGGATAGCGAGAAAACATCCCCAGAAGGATGATGACCCCTCCGGCCATGTATTCTCCTAAGAAATCCCCGGCCTTGCCCCCGATCACGATCACCGGGACCTTATCCATATAGGCCTTCATGTGGATGCCCACCCGATAGCCCACATCGGAATAGACGTGAATCTTTCCCCCGCGCATGGCGTAGCCCACCACGTCTCCGGCCATGCCGTGGACTACGATCTTACCGTCGTCCATGGTGTTTCCGGCCCCGTCCTGGGTGTTCCCGTGGACGATGATCTCCGGCCCCCGCATGAAGGCCCCCAGGTCGAG
The DNA here is from genome assembly GCA_003978075.1 of Thermodesulfatator sp. Taxonomy (GTDB): domain Bacteria; phylum Desulfobacterota; class Thermodesulfobacteria; order Thermodesulfobacteriales; family Thermodesulfobacteriaceae; genus Thermosulfurimonas_A. The sequence goes on from QOAM01000131.1 coordinate 6,672, forward strand.
CCCCGGAGTGCCGTAGATCTCCAGACGCACCTTTTCCGAGACCCCGGCAGCGATGTAACGCTGCCCATTCACGTGGCGCAAAACAAAATCCCGCTCACCCTCTTCGATCTTGGCCCGCAGGAGGCGATTAAGATCCCGGTAGTGGAGATCCCTGGCATCGATCTCGGTGGGCATGCTACTTCCCCCTTTTAAAGGCTTTCCACTGTGGCCAAAACTCCTCCAAATCCATCTCCAGATCTTCCCGAATTATTTTACATAACAATCCTTTGGGTAAATTTTCTCCCACATGTAAAGGTACCGTGGTAGCCCGTCCATCTCGTGTTTTCATGCGCAGGTGCGAACCTTTTTGCCGAACTTTTTGGAATCCCAGCCATTTTACCAGTTACCGTTGGTAGCTTGCTCATTGAGATCTATTTCTAAGGCCATTCTCTATAGTCTATGAGACGGGTTTCGGGGATATCCTTTTCCTCTTCCAGCCTCTCGAATATTTTTTAAGGCCTCTTCTATTGTCCTTCCGTAAGAATGACAGCCCTGAAAGGAGGGGCAGGAAGTTATATAATAGCCATCTTCATCCTGTTCCAGGAGAACCGGAAATTGAAGAATTTTTCGGGGCATGGGAAACCTCCCGGGATCACCCCTGAGGATAGCGGCAGACCGCGGCTCCGGTGGCTCCTTCTCCCCGTCCGCGGAGGTAGCTTCTCTGGTTGGGGATCACGCCTGGCTCAAGCTCTACGATCACCGGCTCCCCAGCCTTAGGGGCCCAAACCTCATCCGGGTCGGGACAGATGGCCCGAATGGCCGCCTCCTCACTGGCCATGTAGACCAGGTCTCCCTTTTTTGCGGCCACCAGTGGTCGGAGCTTTACCCGGT
>QOAM01000090.1 GCA_003978075.1 Thermodesulfatator sp.
ACATACAGGTATCTACCCTGTTTGTCGCTATGAAATATGCCAACGGGTGCAACAGTTGCCAGGGTATGATATTTTTTCTCACTGGCAAGCGTGCATTCGTCATTCAGGACGATTTTCAAGGGCTGCTTCCATGGTTTCCCTTCGAAAACTTGCGGGACTTCGGCAGGTTATCAAGGACTTTTCAGACCGGGCTTCCTTCGGATTGGTGGTCTATCTTAGGAGAGGAAATGCTAGCCCTCTCTTCCCACATTTACTTGGTACCCTGGACCTACATCCTTTAATTTTGAACCTGAATCGTCCTTTTCCGGACTTTTTTAAAATCTCTTTGCTCTGTCCAACTATCACATCAGAGCCGTTCATCGCTTCGTAGTTCCCCTTCCCATTTCCTCTGGATTTGGTACTACTCTTATCAAAATGTCGCAGAGCCAAGATGGGGGAGATGAACCTAGGGAATAAAAGGAGGGCAAAGTCTTCAACGAAAGGGGTTTTCTCAGAGGTCCCATGATAGATCTGCATACACATTCTACGGCTTCAGATGGTACTTACTCGCCGGCGGAATTGGTGCGTCTGGCCGTGCGAGAAGGGCTAAAGGCCTTGGCCCTTACCGACCACGATACCGTAGAGGGTCTTGCGGAGGCCGAAGCCGAGGCCGAACGACAGGGCCTGGCCTTTGTCCCCGGGGTAGAAATCAGCGTGCGCTTTAAGGGGCCAGGACACTGTCACATCCTGGGCTATTTTGTGGACCCTGAAGTCCGGGATTTCCGGCGCACCTTGAAGCTTCTCCAGCAGGCTCGGGCCGAGCGTAATCGGAAAATGGTGGAAAAACTCCGGGATCTAGGGATAGAGATCACCCTCGAAGAGGTGAAAGGAAAGGCCGGTGGGGGAGAGATCGGCCGGCCCCATTTTGCGGCCCTTTTAGTGGAAAAGGGGGTGGTTCGCCGGGTGGAGGAGGCCTTCGAGAAGTATCTTAAAAAAGGAGCCCCGGCCTATGTTCCCAAGGCCCGCCTTAGCGAAGAGGAGGCCTTTTCTGCTATTCGCTGTGCCCGGGGACTCGCCGTGCTGGCCCACCCTTGGCACCTCCGGCTTTCCCCGGAAGATCTTGCCGAATATGTGGCTGAACTCAAGGACAAGGGCCTGGCAGGAATCGAGGCCTATTACACCGATCACTCTCCAGAATTTACGGCCTTTTGTCTGGATCTCGCCCGGCGTCTGGACTTAGTGGTCACCGGAGGAAGCGACTTTCACGGGCGCAACAAGCCTGACATCCGTTTGGGGCGCGGCTTGGGAAATCTTCGGGTCCCGGAGGAATGCTATCATCGCCTTCGGGAGCGCTGGGAAGCCCAAAAAGGCCTCTGAGGACCCGCAACTCTTGGGGACGCAGAGGGCGTATTTTTCCCGGAGGGAGGTCCCCTAATCGTAAAGGTCCGAAGGCCACCCGCAAGAGGCGTTTGACCTGGGAGCCGGCCGCAGCAAAAATTCTGCGCACCTCCCGCTTGCGCCCTTCCCGGAGCCGCACCTCGTAAACACACTCTCGGCGGTTCCTCTTAATGAGCCGGATCTCCTCGGGAAAGACCTTGCGGCCCTCGATCTCCAGGCCTTCCCGTCGGATCCTCTGAAGGAGGTCCTCCCGGGGCGGACGGACGAGCCAGACTCGATAGATCCGCGGAATCTCGTAACGGGGGTGGAGAAGGCGCTGGGCCAGTTCACCGTCGTTAGTGAGAAGGAGAAGGCCTTCCGAATCCCGATCGAGTCTCCCTACAGGAAAGACCCCCGGGGGAAGACCTTTTAAAAATTCGGCAATCGTGGGCCGGCCGTGAGGGTCGGAAAGGGTGGTAAGATAGCCCGGGGGCTTGTGAAAGAGGTAATAGACCTTTGGGGGGAGAATTACCCTCTGTCCATCCACCTCCACCTGATCCCTTTCAGGGTCCACGCGGAGAGCTAATTGAGTAACCACCTTCCCGTTGACTTTCACCCGTCCGGTCCTTATCAACTCTTCGGCCTTGCGTCGAGAGGCCACCCCGGCCCTTGCTAAAAACTTGGCCAGACGCATTTTGGGGCTCCTCTACGCAAATCCCTTGGGGACAAAGCCTCCCAAGACTTTTCCCATTTAAGGATTTCCTGGAAATTATGGTATCCTTAAAATAAAATCATCATTAAGGGAGGTGAAGCCTCCCATGCAAGGAGGACTTTCTCCGAGGCCTCTTAAAGAGAAGAGCCATGGACTTTACTCCACTTTATGAAGCGGTGGCCGATTTTTCTCGCCGGCGAGGGGTGTGGGCCGAGCTTTGGGGTGAGGCCTCCCAGGGGCTCAGCCTGGAGAGGCGGGATAGGCGTCCTTATGCCCTGGAATCCTGGAAAGAGACCTCTTTGGCCGTACGCGTGGTGCGTAAGGGCAAGGTGGGCCTTTCTTACACCACCCGCTCCGAGCCGGAGGCGGTGCAGGAGGCGGCAGAAAGGGCCTATGAGGCCGCTCTTTTGGCTGAGGAAGAGACCGGGCTACCGGAGGGGGTAGATCTCCCCGAAATGCCATCTTTTCCTCTCTTGGCCTTCCCCCAGCCCGAGGAGTTGGAGGCTGATTTGCTTTTTGCCGAAGAGGCCGCTCTGGCGGTCTCAGCCGAAGTCCACCGCCTGGAACGCACCAGACTTTCCTGTGAGGAAGAGACCTTTTTCATCTTTCAGAGTCAGGGGGTGGTGGCTGCTTTCAGCCGACCTCTCTGGAGCTTTCTCATTACCCTAGTGGCCCGGCGCGGGGAGGAAGAGCGCACCGGCTGGGAGTGGCGCGAGGCGGTACATCGGGAGGAACTTTCCCTGAAGGACCTGGCCCGAGGGGCTGCAGAGAAGGCTACGGCCCTCCTAGGGGCTCGGAAAATCCCCTCGCGGCGTCTGCCGGTGCTCTTTCCCCCGGAGAGTGCGGTAGCCCTGCTGGAGACCCTGGCCCCCTCCTTTTGTGGAGACGAGGTGGCTAAAGGCCGTTCTCGGCTTGCCGGAAGGCTCGGCCAGAAAGTCTTTTCCCCGAGGCTCGTTCTGGTGGACGATGGTCTTTATCCTTCGGGCCTTGAAACCCGACCTTTCGACGATGAGGGCGCCCCTCAAAAGCGTACGGTACTGGTGGATCAGGGGGTGGTCTCGAGTTTTCTTTATGATCGCCTTTGGGGGAGGAGAACGGGCAAAACCTCCACCGGAAACGCCCGCCGTCCTTCCTTTAAGGGACCTCCCCGCATTGCTCCCACCAACCTTTACCTCGAGCCTGGGGAAAAAACCCCGGAAGAATTGCGAGAGGGCAGACCGGTCTTCGAGGTCCGAGAGATGCTGGGCTGGCACACCGCGGATCCTGTTTCCGGAGACTTCTCTGTAGGGGTCTCCGGGCTGCTCTACGAGGTGCAGGGGGTTCGTCCCCTCTCTGGCATGGCCCTTTCCGGGAATCTCTTTGAGCTCCTGGCCAGGGTCGAGGCTGTGGGGAGGGATCTCACCTTTTACGGGGGGCTGGGGGCGCCCTCGCTCCTCATCCCTGCTCTCGACCTCTCCGGGGCCTAAGCCCGGCGATTGTGCCCCTTGGGAGATTTGCCGGGGTGACGATACCGCGGAAAAATTAACTTCTTTTGTGGTTCCTTTTCCGCCACGGGCTGGGAAAAGCGAAAATCCTTTTGGCCAAGCCCTCCTCAGAAGATCTTTCCCGGGTTAAGGAGGCCTTTGGGGTCAAAGAGCCGCTTGATCTCCCGCATGAGGTGGAGGGCCGGGGGAGGGACTTCAGCGGGAAGCCAGGAGCGGCGGGTGAGCCCTACCCCGTGTTCCCCGGAGAGGGTCCCGGAGAGCTCGAGGACCAGCCGGAGGAGATCCTCCCGCAAGGCGCGAGCCTGTGGCTCCTCTTCCGGCTCAAAGAGAATGTTCACGTGGAGATTCCCGTCCCCGGCATGACCAAAACAGGCCAGTCTCAACCGGTATTTTTGGGCTAAGGCCCGGGCCTGAGAGACGAACCATCCCAGGCGCGAGCGGGGAAGAACGATATCGTCTGAGGTCCGGCGCGAGCCCAGCCTCTTGAGGGCCGGCGAAAGCCCCCGACGCAGATCCCAAAGCCTTTCTGCCTCCCTTCCCCCGGCCTCCTTCAGGGAAAGGGCGACCGGGGCCAGAAGCTTGCGGGCTCGGGATACCTCTTCAGCCACGCTAGCCTCCGTGCCATCGAACTCAAAGAGGATCAACCCCCGAACCTCCCTCTCCGGATAGGCTAGGGCGGAAAGGGCGGTTTGATCCAGAAATTCGGCGGCCGCAGGGAGACATCCTCTCTCCAGCACGGCCTGCATGCCGGAAAGAGCGGATTCCTCCGAGGAAAAGGCGGCCAGCAGGGTCCTTCGCGCCGGGGGTCGGGGAAGAACCTTGAGGGTAATCTTGGTAAGCACCGCCAGCGTCCCCTCGGAGCCCACCAAAAGTCGGGTAAGATCGTAGCCCATAACGCCCTTTAAAGTGCGCGTGCCCAGGGGGACCACTTCTCCTCCGGGAAGTACCGCTTCCACCGCCAGCACATAGTCCCGGGTAACTCCGTACTTGAGACCTCGCGGGCCCCCGGCACAGGTGGCTACATTGCCTCCCAAGGTGGAGAAACGGAAGCTAGCCGGGTCTGGAGGATAAAAGAGACCGCGAACAGCCAGAGCCTCTTTGAGTCGGGCATTCACCACCCCCGGCTCCACCACCGCCACCAGGTCCTGGGCGTTGATCTCCAGGATGCGATCCATGCGGGAAAGAGCGAGCACCAGGCCCCCTTCCGCGGCTAGTGGACCCCCGGTGGTGGCTGTTCCCGCCCCTCGGGGGATTACCGGAAATTCCTCCTCGTAAGAGAGGGCCAAGATGCGGGACACTTCTCGGGTATTCTCGGGAAGGGCCACGGCCTCGGGGAGATAGGTCAGCCCCGAGGCGTCGTAGGCGTAAGCAAGGCGGTGGGACTCATCCTCGAGCAAGCGCCCTTTGAGGAGCTTCCGCAGGGCCTTCCTTGCCGCCTTGGAAATCCTCTTCAAGGTGCAAACACTCCTTCAGCTCCTTTTCCAGGTATTCTAACCGGTAGCGGAATCGGTCCGAAGAAGCCAGCTTGCGTTCCACAGCGTGGAGGGCATAGACCACGGTGGCGTGATCCCGCTGAAAGCGCTCTCCGATGGCGGTGAGGCTTTGGGAGGTGAACTTGCGCAGGAAGAACATAGCCACCTGCCGAGGCTCGCTCACCCGCTTTTTCCGGGAACGAGAGTAGAGTTCTTCTGGGTCCACGTGAAAGGCCCGACAAACGGTCTGAATGATGAGTTCCACCCGATCCGGATCTTGCGGAGGAGCAATCTCCGCCACCAGTTCTCGGGCCAAGGTCAAAGAGACGGGTTCCCGCAGGAGACTGGCCCGAGCGATAAGCCCTACCACGGCACTTTCGATGCGCCGGATGTCCCCCCGGAGCCTGCGCGCCAGGAATTCCACCACCTCCTCCGGCAGCCGCTGCCCCTGGCGCTGGGCCTTACGCCGAATAATGTTCTTGCGGGTCTCGTAGTCCGGAGGGTTAATGCGCACGATCATCCCCGCTGCAAGACGCGAGCGCAAGGAGGCATCCAAGTGAGAAAGCTCGTGTGGTCGCCGCAAGGCGGTAAAGACCACCACTTTTTCCTCTTCATAGAGGTGATCCAGGGCAAGGGCCAACTCTCCCTGCGTGAATTCGCGCGGGGGAATCCGATGCACCTCGTCCAGCATTAGCACATCACAGCTTCGCCATAGGCCCTCCTTGAAGTTTTCCATCTGACCCCCTTTAAGGGCCTGTATCAGCCGGGTAGTGAAGTCACGAGCCGTGAGATAGCACACCCGGAGGTTTTCTTTTTCCTGGAGGAGGGCGTGCCCCAGGGCTTGGGAGAGGTGACTTTTTCCTAGGCCACTTTCGGCGGTAAGGTAAATAATCTGCCCTCGGGGATCCTCAAGCACTCGGCGGCACACCCGATAGGCCAAACGGTTGCAGTCTCCCACCACAAATTCCTCGAAGGTGAAACGGGGCGAGAGTTTGCGTCCCAAGACCCGGGTGGGCTCGTAGGGGAGGGCCATCTGCACCGGAGGACCTTGCTCCTCCTCCACCACCCATTCTATCTTTCGTTCTGGGGCCAGTTCTTGCAAGGCCTCGGTCAAAATATCTCGGTAGTTTTCCTCTACCCATTCCCGACTGAAGGCGTTGGGAAAGATCACCCGGAGAAAAGACGCCCTTTCCTCGAACCTTAGAGGGGCTATCCAGACCCGAAAAGCGGAGTCGGGGAGCCTTTCACGCAGATAATTCCTCACTTTTTGAGACAAACTGGACATTTTTCCCCTCCAGACCTCAAAAGGTGCCTTTTATTTAGTAAACCTCTTTAGAGAAGGCAAACGCTGAAGGGGAAGGCCTCTTCCAAATAGCCCCTCTCGGGCGAGCCTCCAATTTGGTCATTTAAAAGAGGGGTTAATCCTTAAGGACCTTAACCTCCGACCAATCTATGCAAACTTCCCTTGTAAATTTTGTAAAATTTGTCAGCAAAAAGTTTGTAACTAGCTTGTCTTTAAACACCGGTCCCTGCCTCAAGAACAGAGCGAAACTTGCAATTTTGGCCTTTTTCGGGGAAGGCAATTTTGGAACGACTCTTTCGAGGGTTAGCAGGAGTATTATAACCTGGAAAGATTTCGTAAAAATCTCTAAAAACTCAGAGGACTCGTAAAAAGGAGTGAGCTCGGAGGTAGAAGGGAGTTTGGGAGACGAAGTCCCCAATGCAAAGAGGTCTTTCCCGAAGGTTTCAATCTGTTAAAAAAGAGAGCATGCGCATTCCCTCGCTGGAGGAATGCTACAGGCTCCTTGAGGAAGAAGGAGTGCCTCCCCACATTGTGCGTCACGGGGAGCGGGTGGCTCTGGTAGGGGCCTTTCTGGCCCGAAACTTGAGGGAGGTGGGGGAGCCCCTTTCCCTTCCCTTGGTGGTAGCCGGGGGGCTTCTCCACGACCTCACCAAGCACCACTCCCTTAAGACCGGGGAGAATCATGCGGAGAGCGCCCGCCGTAAGTTGCTAGAATGGGGCTATCCGGAGGTGGCGGAGGTGGTGGGAAGCCACATCTTTTTGCGTCCAGGTCCTCCCGGCACTCCTATACGTGCGGAGGAGGTGGTTTATTACGCGGACAAACGGGTGCGCCACGAAGAGATCGTCTCCTTGGAGGAGCGCTTCCGCGATCTACGCGAACGCTACGGCCGGAGGCCTTCCTCCTGGGTGCGTCTCTGGCGCTTGGAAGAGCTTACCAAGCTTCTGGAAAGACGGCTCTTTAAAAAACTTCCCTTTCCTCCAGAAAAGTTGTTGGCACTAAATCAGGTGGAGGACATCCGAGCGTGTCTTACCGCGTGGCTCTCTTGAGCGGAGGAGCGTCTCCGGAAAGAGAGGTGGCCCTGAGAGGGGGCGAAGCGGTGGAAAGGGCCCTCAAGGCCCG
>QOAM01000043.1 GCA_003978075.1 Thermodesulfatator sp.
CAGAGCGGCATCGCCATGCTGGCCCAGGCCAACCAGCTTCCGCAACTGGTGCTGCAGCTTCTCCGGTAATCCCCGGTTAGCTCGGCCCCGCCCCACGCGGGGCCGGGTTTTTTTAATATAGAGGCTGGGGGTGTAAGGTGGCCCGGATAAATGGGGTAAACATTCCTGTAGCCGGCCCCCAAAACCCGTCTCCTTCGCGCGACAATACTTCCAAGGGGGAGACGAACCCCGTACGTCGTCTCCTTCAGGGGCTGGAGAAGGAGGTTCTCTCGCGCGGGGGGCAGGTGCCGCAGAAGGCCCCCCGGCAGCCCGATTCCGAGGAGCTCAAGCGGATCCTGGAGGAACTCCAGCGACGGTTAGACCTCTTCAACAAGCAGCTCAAGATCGAGATCGATCGGGAGCTGGACATCCCCGTGGTGAAGATCGTGGACAAGGAGACCAACGAGGTCATCCGCCAGATCCCCCCGGAGTATCTGCTTAAGCTCATGAAAAACATCGACCAGATGCTGGGGCTCCTGGTGAACGAGCGGGTTTGAAGTCTTTTAAGGTCCTCCCGGGAGCGCTTCAAGGGGCCGTGGGGGTTTTTTTGCCTCTTCTTATCCCCCTCTTTAAGTTGAAAGAGGGCACCTTTCAAAGTACTCTCTAAAGTACAATTGGCGTTGGGGGAGGGAGTATGATTATTACGCCTAATGACTTAAAAAATGGAGGAATTTCTCTTGTAGAAAAGCTCATGGAAAAATCGCGTGAAGTCTTTATTTCTGTAAAGGGGCAGAAGAAATTTGTTATCTTACCGGTGGAAGAATACGAACGGCTGAGGAAGGCCGAATTGGAAACCATTATCCGGGAGGCGGAAAAGGACTACCAAGAGGGCCGATATGTGGTGGAGTCGGCAGAGGAACACTTCAGGCGCCTAGGAATCTAAATGTACAAACTCATCTTCACCGAGACGTATCTTCGACGTGAGAAAAAATTCTTGAAATCTTATCCTGAACTTATCGAGAAATACAAAAAGATCCTGCGGCTCCTAGAGCTTAACCCCCGTCACCCTTCACTTCGATTGCATAAAATTACGCGGAAGATTTAAAGGAAAATACTCGGTGTCCATTACCATGTCTTACAGAATAATCCTCACCTTCGCTCTTACAGAAAGAGGGGTGATTTTGCTGGATATCGGAGCCCATGAGGAGGTGTACGAATAAATTTGTAAGACTTCTCATTTAAGTTTTTCCGGGGGTCTTCCGATAAGCTAGGTAGAGAGCGCGGAGTGGAGGCCGGAGATGGCCGGAGAGATCACCCTGAGCAATCTTACCGGGCAGTTCGACGCCTCGGCCTTTGTGGACCGCATCATGCAGCTCAAGGCCCAGGCGCTCGAACCCTTGGCCCAGGAAGAGGCCGTCTATCAGAGCAAGAAAAAGGCCGTGGAGGATCTCCTCTCCGCGGTGGACTCCTTCGAGGGGAGCCTGGAGGGGGTGACTATCTCCGACCTTTTCACCGGGAAGGAAGGGGTCTCCTCCGACCCGGATGTGGTGGAGCTTTCGGTGAACGAGGAGGCTCCGGAGGTCTCCTTCGAAGTCACCGTGGACCGCCTGGCCGCCAAGGAGATGCGCACCACGGCTTCCGGCGTCTCCGAGCCCACCGCCCCCCTTTCCGCAGCCACCTTTACCCTGCGCTACCACCTGAGCGACACCTCCTACGAGGACTTCACCATCCACTTCGGCGGGGGCACGCTCGAGGACCTGGTGGAGGCCATCAACTCCGCCCAGAGCCGGATCACGGCCAGCGTCTATTACGACGGAAGTTCTTACCGACTCCTCCTTTCCGAGGCCGACGAGGGGGCCTCCACCGTAGAGACCGACACCGAAGGCGGGACCTACGCCATCGAGATCGCCTCCGGGAGCCTTCCCCCGGAGCTGGGGGCCTTAGACACCGCCGTGCTCCAGGAGGCCCACAACGCGGAGATCCGCATCGGATCGGGCTCCCCGGTCTACAGCCCCACCAACACCTTTACCAACCTTTTCACCGGGGTGGACCTCACGGCCAAGGCCACGGGCACGGCCCACCTGGAGGTGAGCGAGGATTACCACCGGGTCACCTCTTTTCTCAACAACTTCGCCCAGAACTTCAACACCCTCATGGACAAGATCCGGGAGGTCACGGATGTGGACAAGGGGATCTTTCTGGGGGAGGGCTTCGTGAACACCCTGGAGGGGACCCTCTTCGATCTGCTGGAACCCCTGGAGGAGAAGGGGCTGGTGACCTATGATTCCGACACCGGGCACCTTTCCATCAACACCGATGCGCTTAACCAGCTCCTGGAAGAAAACCCTTCAGAGGTGCAGACCGCCCTCTCTACCCTTACCCAGAATTACATCCGTTACCTCTCTCGGGAGAGCACCTTTTTCCAGAACCTTTCCAACCAGTATCAGGAACACATAGACGAGCTGGAGGAGCGGGCCCGGGAGATGCAAAAGCAATTGGCCCAGGAGAGGCAGAGCCTCCTCTATACCTATTCCAAGATCGAGGCCTTCATGAACCAGGCCCAGAACACCATCAAGCGCCTCCAGGACTACATTGTAACCCTTTCGGAGATGTACGGAGGGAAGAAATGATCAACCGTGACCGTTATCTGGAGAATCTGGTCTCCACGGCCAATCCGGTGCGGCTGGTGATCCTCCTTTACGACAAGGCCATCGCCAGTCTGAAGCTCGCGGCGGAGGTCATGGAGAAGGCCGAGCCCTCTCCGGAGGAGATTAATCGCAAGTACGAGGCCCTGGGGCGGGCGGGGGAGATCCTGGCCGCGCTCGAGGGGACGCTCGATCTGGAGAGGGGAGGGGAGATCGCCCACAACCTGCAGGAGATCTACCAGGCCCTCTCGGTGGAGCTCTTGCGGGTAACCGCCCGGGACGATCCGAAGACTGTCCGCCGCATGGTCGAGGTCCTTTCCGACCTGCGCCGGGCCTGGGCCGAGGCCGAGGTCAACCTCAAGAGGGAAGGGAAACTCGCTCCGGAAGGCAGGGTCGGTGAAAGAGCTGCGGGCCTGGCTGCTACGCTGTAAGGAGGATCTGGCCCGCCGGGACTTCGAGGCCCTGGCCCGGGACTTCGAGAAGGTCTCCCGTTTCCCCCTGGAGGATTTGAGTCTTTCCGAGGCGCAGGAGGCCTTGGTCCTGCTTGAGGAGCTGGTCCGGGAGGCCCAGAGCCTGAAGGAGGCCTGCACCAAGGGGCTCTTTGGGGTGGAGGAGATCGAGAGGACCCTGGGGCCCTTTCTCCACCAGCTGCGCTATCTCCTCCTGCGATTCGGCTAGCCCTGCGTCTTGAAGAGGGGGCTTGCATTCTTGAAAAGTTTTTGCTAAGAGGAAGCAAATTTTTAGAAGGAGGTTGAGAGGTGCGTAAGGGATTGATGTTGCTTGTCTTTTTGGGGTTGTTGGTAGCGCCCTGGGTCAGGGGGTGGGCGGCCTCCGGAGACGAGGATCTGCGGGCCATGGTGCAGCAGCTCCTAAAGGAGGTCCAGGAGCTCAAGAAGGAGAACGCCCAGCTCAAGAAGGAGGTTGACCAGCTCAAGAGCCAGCGGGCCCCGAGCCAGGCCCTGGTCACCGCCCCGAGCCCGAAGAAGCACAGCTTCTTCAGCCGAGGGGCCTACGGATCCCGCCCGAGCGGGGTGGACTTCTACGGTTTCATCAAGGCCGATGCCGTGTGGCAGGATGCCAACGCCATCGGGGATATATACGTCCTCTGGGTCCTCCCGGAGCACAACCTCCACGGAGGACACAAGTTTGGCTCGGATTCCACCTTTACCATCAACTTCCGGCACAGCCGCTTCGGGTTCAATCTCTGGAAATATTACAAGGGCTGGAAGCTTTTCGGAAAGTTTGAAATGGACTTTTACACTCAGAGCCACGGTGAAGATACCCTTCCCTGGAACCCCAACCATGCTCCGCTTCGGGCCCGGCGGGTCTTCGTGGGCTTCCAGAAGGGGACCTGGCAGCTCCTGGCCGGGCTGGATTGGATGACCATCTCCCAGCTCTATCCTCATCTCTCTAACTTCCCCTCCGGGACCTTCATGGGGAACATCGCCTACCGTATGCCCCAAATAAGGCTTTCCAAGTGGTTCAAGGTAGGTCAAGGAACTCTGAAATTCGAAGGGGCCCTGGAGAAGCCTTACGGCTTCCCGCGCATGGAAGGCATTATCTGGGACGAAGACCCCTCCAACCGGGCGGGCTATCCCGGCTTTGAAGGCCGCATCTCTTACACCACCAAGATCTGGGGGCAGCCGGCCCTGCTGGCTATCTGGGGTCACTATTCCGAGGAGGAATACGACACGGTGGACGGAGTAGAAGACGCCGACAGTTATTCTCTGGGACTCGAGGCCAAGTTTCCTCTTCCCCTCCCCTTTGCCCGTAAGGCCTTCATTTTGGGCGAGATCTGGACCGGGCGCAACCTGGACGGCTACTACACCGGTGGGGTTAACCAGGGGACGCGTTTCAAGCTGGACAACGGTCGGTATGTGACGGATCTGCGTTCGAAATTTACCGGTGGAGGACACATCGTAGAGGTAGACGAGATCGACGCCGTGGGAGGCTATGCGGAGCTGGAGATCTTCTGGACTCCCAAGCTGGTCACCCACTTCGGCTGGGGTGTGGACAATCCCGACGACGATGACCTAGAGCATGTAAGAGGGGCCCGGCTGCAACAGCAGATGTATTACGCCAACTTCCTCTACCGCTTCACCCGGGAGTTCGCCGTGGGCGGAGAGTACATGTACATCGACTGCGACTACCGGAAGGCCGACGGCGACGACGGCGAGCTCAACCGCTTCATGGCCAGCTTCTATTACTTCTTCTAGGTAAATTCGGGCCGGTTCGACCGGCCCCCCCGAAAATGAAAAAGGCCCGCCAAGCGGCGGGCCTTCTAGTCTTCTAGGGCCAGACTTTGCTTAACCGATAACCCTCACGTTGCTCGCCTGTTCCCCCTTCGGGCTCTGGGTAACCTCGAACTCCACCTTCTGGCCCTCCCGAAGGGTCTTGAAACCCTCCATCTGGATGGCGGAATAATGCACGAAGACATCCCCGCCATCGTCCCGCGAAATGAACCCGTACCCCTTCTTCTCGTCGAACCACTTGACTGTACCTGTTGCCATGATACTAAAACCTCCTTAAAAATTTACTCTTCCCCCAGCCTAACACCCCCGCAGCAAAAGTAAAGGTTTATGAAGCGGACCCCGAAATTTGGACGGCGTGGTGAAGGGTTACTCTTCGCTCTCCCGACCCTCTCAAGGGAGGAAAGGGTTCTGAGATTGCCCCCAGGGATAGAGCGTCTCCCTGAAAGCAAAACTTTTTGCGGATGTCTTGAGGTGGTTTTCGGAAGGAAAAGGGCTATAATGTGTTTATGCGCAGGCTGCCGCTCGACACCTCCTCCTTTCGTCAGATCCGGGAATCCGGGGATGTCTATGTGGATAAGACCCCTTGGATCCATCGCCTTCTCACCGGCGGGCGCTGCTACTTCCTCTCCCGACCCCGGCGTTTCGGTAAATCCCTCACCATAAACACCCTCAAAGAGATCTTTCGCGGGAACCGCAAGCTTTTTGAGGGTCTCTACCTCTACGACAAGTGGGACTTCCGGGAACACCCCGTCCTCATCTTCGACTTCAACACCATTCCCCGGGAGACCCCCGAAGACCTGAAGGCCGGCCTCTACGCCACCCTTCAGGAACACGCCCGGGACTACGGGGTAGAGCTCAAGTCCTGCGGGGCTCTGGGAAAGGACTTTGATTCCCTCATCCGGGCCCTCTACCGCCGGTTCGAGACCCCGGTGGTGGTGCTGATCGACGAGTACGACAAGCCCATCCTTGACCACCTGGGCCTGGGACCGGAAAGACTTGAGATCGCCAGGGAAAACCGCGAGGTTCTCAAGAACTTTTTCGGGGTGCTCAAGGGGGCCGGGGTGGTGGACGAGCTCCGTTTTGTCTTCGTCACCGGCGTCTCCTACTTCTCCAAGGTCTCCATCTTTTCCGAATGGAACAACCTTGTGGACCTTACTCTCCATCCTGACTTTGCTGATTTTTTGGGCTACACCGAAGAAGAGATTACCCGCTTCTTCCCCGAGCACCTGGATCTCCTTTGTCGGGAGCGCGGTTTTCCCTCTCTGGAGGAGTGCCTTTCGGAGATCCGTTACTGGTATAACGGCTACCGCTTCAGCCCCGACCGCGATATTCGCGTCTATAATCCCATCTCCCTCATGTATTGTCTTTCCTGGCGAAGCTTCAAGAACTTCTGGTTTAAGACCGGGACGCCTACTTTTTTGGTGAACTGGCTCAAGGAAAAGCCCTGGCGCATCCCGGAGCTTGAGCGCTTTCGTGTTCCGCCCGAATTTCTTGAGGCCTTCGATCTCGAAAACCTTCGGGTGGAGGCCGTGCTTTATCAGGCCGGATACCTCACCATCGGCGAGGCTCGGGAGGAGGAATGGGTCCTCACCTACCCCAACCGGGAGGTGAAAAGGAGCTTCCAGAGCGTTCTCCTTCAGGGTTTCTCCGGCGGAGAGACCACGCCCCGCATCCTGGCCGACGAGCTGGGAGAGGCCCTAAGAAGGCTCGACCTTGAGGCCGCGCGCGAAATCCTCGACGAGATCCTCTCCTACATCCCCCACACCCTCTACGACCGGGCGGATGAGAGGTTCTTTCACACCGTGTTTTATCTGGCCCTTGCCCTTTCCGGGTATCGGGCCGAAAGCGAGGTGCTGAGTCACCGGGGGCGGCTGGACATGGCTGTGCGCTATGAAGGGGAAAAGCGGGTTTTTGTGTTTGAGTTTAAGGCCGGGGAGAGTGCGGAGGAGGCCCTGCGCCAGATCGAGGAGAAGGGCTATGCCGCAAGATATCAGGCCCAGGGCCTTGAGGTCATCCGTGTGGGAGTCTCTTTTGACCCCCGCACCCGCCGCATCACCCAAATCCGTAAGGGATAATTACTCCCAAAGCCCGTAGAAAAAAGAGCCGGGCCCGGCGGCCCAGCTCTTTAGACCCAAGTTTGACTGCCCAAATAAAAAATCCGCTTGTATCAACGGTTTCCGGACACACTACCCCTACGTTCCACAACACCCTCCCCCACCTCAAAGATGGGCTGCCCCCGGGATTGTCGGAGAGTGTGAAAAGTGTGGGAGGGATGTTTTAAGGGGTTTTTAAGGCGGAAAGGCCCACTTTATGCTCGGTGATCCCTTTTAACTGTCAAACTTGGGTTTGAGGTGTCAAATCTGGCTTAGGCCCCGGAGAGGTCGAGAGCAGGGATGAGGAGCGAGGGCGCCCCCAGCCCCCCGTAAAAGGTGAGATCCCTCCCCACAGCCTCGACCCTGGCCAGGAGCTCA
>QOAM01000055.1 GCA_003978075.1 Thermodesulfatator sp.
GGTGAAGGGCTTTGATCTGCACATCTTTTGGGAGGATTCCCTCTTTCGGGCCCTTTTCGCTCGGGAAACCGCCCGGCACCTGGATCTCGATCCGGAAGAGGCCTTTGCCGGGGCCCTCCTGGAAGACGTAGCCCTGCCGGTGCTCATGACCCGCTGGTATGCGGGCTATCGCAAGGTCTATGAGGCCTGGCAGTCCGACCGCCACCGGACCCTCCACGAGGTGGAAAGGGAGATGCTCTCCTGGGACCACGCCCAGGCCGGGGCCTGGGTCCTGCGCCACTGGAAACTGCCGGATGTGCTGGTCTGCTGTGTAGGACTCCACACACAGTCCCTGGTGGAGGTGGCGGAGATCGGCTTTCTCAAGACTCCCATTGGGGTGGTGGCCTTAGCCGCCAAGCTCCCCTCGGTAAGCGGGGATCTCAACCCTCAAAAGATCCTCTCCGAGGCCCCTATGCTCAAACTCTCTCCCGGCACCGTAAGGGCGCTTGCGGAAAAGAGCCTGGAGAAATTTGACGAGATCGCTGCCTGTCTAGGGCTGGACCTCCATCCCCCTATCTCGGTGGTGGAGGCCCTGGCCTCGCCTTAGAGGATATAGACCATTTCCTCTTCCCGCACCCCGCCCAGTCCGGAGAAATAGAGACCCGGCTCCAGGGTCACCACCTGGCCCTGGCGAAACTTCCGGCGGCTGCGGTAGGAGACTGCCGGGGCCTCATGCACCTCCAGACCCAAACCGTGTCCCAAGGCATGGAGATAGTGTTTAAGCACCCCGTGTTTTTGGAAAAAGGCCCGGACCGCCCGATCGGCCTCCGCCACCTTTTTCCCCGGTTGCAGGAGGGGACGGGCCAACTCTTGGGCCTCTT
The DNA here is from genome assembly GCA_003978075.1 of Thermodesulfatator sp. Lineage (GTDB taxonomy): Bacteria > Desulfobacterota > Thermodesulfobacteria > Thermodesulfobacteriales > Thermodesulfobacteriaceae > Thermosulfurimonas_A. Next base: position 861 of record QOAM01000055.1, read on the forward strand.
TCACCAAACGATGAGCCTCTCGCAGTCTTTCCGGCGCTTGCCCCAGGAAGAAGGTCCGGGTGAGGTCCGAACAGTAGCCCCGGTAGCGGACCCCTAGGTCCACAATCACCGCCTCCCCCTTCTGAAGGACCTTTTCCGTGGGTTCGGCATGAGGGCAGGCGGCCAGGGGACCGCTGGCCACAATAGGGGGAAAGGAAGGGCCTTCCCCCAGGCGGTAACTCATTTCCAGGATGCGCCAGGCGATCTCGCGTTCGGTGCGTCCGGGACGGATCTCTTTTTTTAGCGCCTCCAGGATCTCGCGGGCCCGGGTCTCAGCCTCCTTAAGAAGGCGCATCTCTTGGGGATCTTTACTCTCCCGCAGCCTCTCCACCACCCCGGAGACCCCTTGGAGCTCCACCCCGCCGAGCCTTCGTTCGAGGGCCTTGAGGCGGGCGCAGGAGAGATAGGCCTCCTCGTAGAAGAGCCGCCGGAGAGAGAGCTTTTCCAGGAGGCGGGCCAGGGCCTGTGCCCAACCCCTGCGGTAAATTACGGGCTCAAACAGGAGATTCTTCGTGGCCTCTTCCCCGTAGCGGGGATCCGTAAGAAGAAAAGCCTCCTGAGGAGTGATCAAAAGAAACCCGGCGGATTCTTTAAGACTTACATCCCCGGGAGAAAAGCCCGAGAGGTAACGCCGATTCTCTGGGGAAGACACAAGAAAGGCCCCTCCTCCGCGCCGCTCCAGCCAGCGCTGCACCTTCTTCAGGCGGATCTCATAAGGCACGGGCCACCTCTCCCAGAAGCTCCAAGGCCACCCTCTCTTTGGAACCCTTGAGAATCCGCGGGGTTTCCCTTTCCCGGGAGAAGAGCCACACCTCCGTGTCTTCGGCCTCTAAACTCTCCAGGGGATTGGCCGCCAGAAAGTCAAATCCTTTTTCGGTAAGCTTTCTCCGGGCCCGATCCTCCAGTTTTTCCCTTTCCTCTAAAGCGAAACCCACCAGGAGTTGCCCGGGTCTTTTCCTGGCCGCAAGCTCCCGGGCGATGTCCGGGGTGGGCCGCAGTCGGAGCACCCGGGGAAGGGCCTCCTTAGGGGTCTTTCCCGGAAGGGGCTCTTCCGGAGCCAGATCGCAGACCGCCGCGGCGAGGACGGCTATCGCGCATTCAGGAAAGAGGCGGAGGGCCTCAGCCAGCATCTCCTCGGCCCTTTGCACCGGGTAGCTCCGCACCCCTCTCGGAGGGGCCACGGCCAAGGAGCCATGGACCAGGTACACCTCCGCCCCCAGAATACGGGCCGCCTGCGCCAGGGCCACAGCCATCCTCCCGGAGGAAGGATTGGAGAAAAAACGCACGGCATCCAAAGGTTCGCGGGTGGGCCCCCCGGTAAGGAGCACACGCTTTCCGGAAAGGGGCTTTTCCGAAAGAAGGGCCTTGATCTCTAGGAGGAGATCCTCCAAAGGGGGCAGTCTCCCCGGCCCGGTAAGGCCGCAAGCCAGGGACCCTTCTTCCGGCTCTACCACCTGATAGCCAAATCTCCGCAGGCGGGACACATTTTCCTGGGTGGCAGGATGTCGCCACATGTGGAGGTTCATGGCCGGGGCCAGGAGCACCGGACCCGAGAAAGCCATGAGGACCGCGGTGAGAAGATCCGAGGGTTCCCCCCGAGAGAGCTTGGAAAGGAAGCTAGCCGTGGCCGGGGCCACCACTACCGCCTCCGCCCAGGCCGCGAGATCCGTATGGAGAATGAGCCCCCCTTGAGGGTTCAAAAAATCTTTCTGCCGAAAGGCCCTCTCCCGGGTCAAGGCCTCGAAAAGAAGGGGGGTGACAAAGGCCTCGGCCCCGGTGGTGAGCACGGTACGCACCTGGGCCCCTTGACGCACCAAAGCCCGGGCCAGCTCCGCGCTTTTGTAAGCCGCGATCCCCCCGCAGACTCCGAGGAGAAGGTGGCGTCCTTCCAGCATCTAATAGCTCGGAGAAGGGGAGCCCTCGGTAGGCGTAGACCCCAAGGTCTCACTGGTCCAGATCTTGACCTCCACATTACCGAAGGCGTTTTCGCTGATATAGATGAAACAGCTCCCGTTAGGACGCTTGAAGGCCAGGAGCATGTTCTTGTACTGGATGCGCCCCATTTCCTTCCATCCCCGGGCCGCCATCTGGCGTTCGAAAAATTTCACTAGAGAATCCACGGTGACCCGGCCGCTGGCCACCAAAAGCCCTCCCACATAGGAGGGGGTCTTCACGATCAGGGTCCGGTCCCGATCGATCTTCATCTCCCGCGGAAGGACCAGGTTGGGAAACTGGGTGGACTGAAGGACAGGCACCGGGGGAGGCGCCGGACTCACCGGGGCCTTTTTCCCGGTCCCCTGGCTCCGGGCCGTACACGCTGTTAAAAAAAAGACGAAAAGCACCATAGCCCATTTGCGCATCTTCTAACCTCCTTACAGATTTTCCTCCATTTTAAGCTGCCCCTTGAAAGCCTGTCAAAAGCCGGTTCCTTTACTCCCCGATTTTGGGTAGCAGTCCCTCTCGACGAGCGTAAGCGTACTGGCGCTTGAGAAACCAGAGTCCACCCACGAAGTAAAGGAGGTCAAGTCCCCAGGCCCGCAGAAGATATTGCCCGGGGAGGGTCCCTTGGGCAATGAGGGCACGCATACCCTCAAAGATGTAAGCTGAAGGGGTGAGAAGGGCCAAGCGTTGCAGGAAACTAGGCAGGACCTGCAGGGGGTAAAAGACGGCTGAGAGGGGCAGAAAGATGAGAATAAGGGCCCAGGCCAGGATCTCCGCCTCCTGCCCGAAGCGCAGAATAAGGCCCATGGTGATCAGACCGATACTCCAGCCCAAGACCAAAAGCCCCAGGGCAAAGATGCCCAGGTAGATGCCCAGGCAAAAGATGTTGAAGCCGTAAAAAAGCCCTGCCAAAGTGGCCATAAGGACGAAGGCCAGCGATACCTTGAAAAAGCTGATGGCCAGAAGACCCGCCAGGTACTCTCCCAGGGTGAGGGGAGCTACCAAGAGGTTTATCAAGTTGCGGGACCAGATCTCTTCCAGAAAAGAGACGGAGACCGCCAGCTGAGAGCGATAGAGGATGTGCCAGAGGATAAGGGCTCCCAGGAAGAAAGAGACGAACCGGGGAAAGTGTAAGGTCCCTTTTTCCAGATAGAGCGTAAGGAATCCCCAGAGAAGGATGTCCATGGTGGGCCAATAGACCAGATCCAGAAGGCGGCTGAGACTCCTACGGTAAAGAAAGGCCTGTCGCAACACCACACCCAGAATCCGGCGGCCCCTTAGCATGCTCCGTCTACCGTACCGAAAAAGATACTGAATCCCTCGGTCACGGCGATGTATCCCGGAGATTTCGCCTTTAAGTCGTCCTTTCCGCTCAAACCCTCTACTATCCCCCGATGGCCCTCATGGGGCGGCGGTGCTCCCCGAAGAGGTTTTTGCCCCAGGGCTTGCGCCGCGCAGCCTCTTGGAGGGCCTCTTGCAGGGCCTTCCTCCCTTGGCGAAGATAAGGCCGAAGGTCGTATTCCTCTTCGGAAAAGAGGCAGAGGCGCAGGCGGCCTTCGGCGGTAAGGCGTAGGCGATTGCATCGGTCACAGAAGTGACGGCTCAGGGCGGCGATGAACCCTACCCGCCCGCGTGCTCCGGGAAAACGGAAGACCTGGGCTGGCCCACCCCCTTGGGAGGGCTCCTTGAGGAGGGGCCCGAGTTCTTGCAACCGCTTCAGGATCTCCCCCACCGGGACCAGACGATCCTCCCTCCAGGGGACCCCGGAGCCCACCGGCATAAATTCGATAAAGCGCACCTCCAGCGGCTCGGAAAGACTCAAGCGGGCCATCTCCACCACCTCGTCCTCGTTCACCCCCCGCACTACCACCATGTTGATCTTTACCGGATGAAGGCCTACGGCCAGCGCGGCCTCCATCCCGGCCAGCACCCGCGAAAGACCGTCCACCCCGGTGAGCTCCCGGAAACGATCCCGTCTCAAGGTGTCCAGGCTGAGGTTGACCCGGTGAAGCCCGGCTTTTCGGAGTTCGCGGGCCAGATCCGCCAGGTAGTAACCATTGGTGGTAAGGGAGAGGTCTCGCAGACCGGGGATTTGGGCCAGAAGACGCACCAGATAGGGAAAGTCCCGCCGCAGGAGGGGCTCTCCGCCGGTAAGTCTCACCCGCTCCACCCCTAGGGAGACCGCCGCAGCCACGATCTCCCGAATTTCCTCAAAGGCGAGGATCTCTTCCGGGGGAAGCCACTTCAGAGGGCCTCGGCTACAGTAAAGGCACCGAAAGTTGCACCGGTCGGTAACCGAAACCCTCAAATAGCGGATTTGCCTCCCGAAACCATCCACAAGCATCCTAGGTCCCTGAAGGGTACAGCATAAAATACAAGACTATCGAGAGAAACAGGGCTACATAATCTATTATAAGAAATCTTTTGGTAAACGACATTATTTTGTTGCTTTCATGTTCAAGGTACAATTTGTAACCTATTAAATTTGCAAAGGAGGCAAACAAACTACCAAAACCGCCGGCATTTACTCCCCACAATAAAGCCCGCCAATTCGAGGTAAATTTGGCAAATAACAAGGCAGCAGGAACATTACTCATGATTTGACTAGCCAGTAGTGAAAAAAGAAATATATGACCCGAATGATTTAGTTCGGAAGCAAGAATGCTTTTTAAATTGGTGGCTATCCCGAAGAAAAAGAAGAAAGTAATTATGAGAGAATAATCTATCTTTAAGCTATCCCTGTCAAATAATAAAGCAAAAATTAAAATGACAACTCCCATCAATAAGGGGAGAAGATGAAAAACTATTAGGAGAACAATAATTAGAGATCCTAGATAGATATATGCTTTTTTACTTGTGGGGACCGGAAGAGTCTCAGACAAATTAACTTGCGATTTTAAGAAGATCGAGAAAATTGCTAGCAATAAAAGAAAAAACAGAGAAAAAGGAGCGATAGTTTCAATGAAAATTTTAGGAGGAATGTGATAAAATAAATAAAGATAAAGATTCTGAGGATTGCCAATGGGAGTCAAAGAAGAGCCGGAGTTGGCTGCCAATATTTCAAGAATGATCAGAAGATCTTTTCGGTCTATGTTAAGGGATAAAGTAAGGGGAACAATAATGATTAATGCTACATCATTTGTCACTAGCATGGATAGGAGATAAGTACCTATTATTAATTTCAGAGGGATAAATTTTCCTCTTTCAATGCTTCGAGCAATTTTCAAGAGCAATCCATTCTTATACAAACCATTTACTACAACAAATAGCACAAATAAAATAAACAAAACCTGCCATTCTTGGATCGAATAACTAGGGAAATGTTTTATATAAATTGTTGTTAAGAAAAATCCAAAAATTGAAAAAATTAACAGCCACTCTTTCAAAATAAAATCAAGAAAGATTGACTTAGTATCCAATAAGAAGCCTCCTTTCGGTCGGGGCCTCGCTACCCCTCTTTTTAACCCAGATTTTGTAGCAAAGCATTGGAGCAAAAGGGACTTTTCACTTTTTGGTACAACTCCGGCCTAAAATAAAGGCCTATTTATGGTAAAATCTTGAAATCGAAAAACCACAAGGAGACTACCTTGCATCAACCGAAACTTAACCACAACCACCCCTAAAATTCAAGAAGAGTTCTCCGCAAAAAACTCACCCTCTTCGGCGGTGCCAGACTCTGGCTAAAATTTTTCGATCAAAATCGGAAACGCAAGTCTCCGATTCCATGGATAAGGAGACCGTGAGAGCCTTTGGGCTCTGGGGACACGGCCTTGGACATACTTCCTTTTTTGAGTTGGATGAGGAGCTGAGAAAGGAGTATCTTTCCGAGATAGGCCGGCTCTTGGGCATGGTAAGGTCCTCTCCGCCCCGAAAGACTCTGGAGAGTGGCTGAGAATCTCTTAGAACTGGTGGAAAGATCTCGGGGTCAGGAGCGAATTGGCCGAATGAACTCCCCATTTTAGAAAAGCAGTGTAGAGTAAAAAAAGATTTTTTTCTGGATAAGTTCTTGGCTGATATGTTTTAGACTAGGCTGAGGGAGCTTACTTTCTCTGAGGAGGGTATCTTTCTGTAGCCTTTGTTGCGCGCACCAGGGTTTTTGTCTGAAAAAGTTTTTACGAGGCCTTTAAAATCAAAAAACTTGGAGGGGAAATCATGAGAGAAAAAAGGCCAGAAGTGGAGACCCTGGTGGTGGGGCCACTTGCCGTCTGCTGCTACCTGGTCTATGACCCGGAAACCCGCGAGGGAGTGATCATCGACCCCGGAGGGGATCCGGAAAAGATCCTAGAACGTGTGCGCAAGCTCGGACTCAAGATTCGTTACATTTTGGGCACTCATGGGCATGCCGACCATGTAGTCGCTGCGGGGGAATTGCGCCAGGCCTTAAAGGCCCCTTACGCCCTGCATCGGGCCGACGAGGAATTTTTTACCAGCGGGGAAGGGGCCTCGGCCTTTGCCTCCTGGGGCTTCCCCCCCAATCCGCC
>QOAM01000051.1 GCA_003978075.1 Thermodesulfatator sp.
TTTTTAAAAAATGGGCGCACTTCCCGAGAGAATGGGGGGCAAAGGCGGGGCTCTTCCGGCCGAGGGTCATCTCCAGCAGGAGAAAAGGTGGTTGGTGCGCCTCCCTAATTGGCTGGGAGATGCGGTAATGGCTACTCCGGTGCTCAAGGCCCTGGCCGGGCAGGGGCCAGTATGGCTCTTGGGTCGGGCCTATCTCCGACCGCTCTTGGAGGCCTTCCCCGGAGTGGCGGGTTTTGTGGAGCTTCAAGAAGGGCGCGGGGGACTCCTGCGCACCGCCCGAGTGCTCCAAAAGTGGGGCTTTTCTCACGGGCTCCTCCTCCCCAACTCCTTCTCCTCAGCCCTGCTCTTCTTTCTGGCCGGGGTACAAGAACGGATCGGCTACGCCACCGACGGAAGGCGTTTTCTCTTAACTCGCGCGATCGCCCGCCCCCGAAGGAGGTTTCACCAGCGGGACTACTATTTGGGACTTCTCTCCCCGTTGGGAATTCCTGCACCAGAAAATGGGCTCTTCCTGCGGGTGCCGGAGGCGGCCCGCAAGCGGGCGAAGAAACTCCTTTCTGGGCTTTCAGGGCCGCTGGCCGTGCTGGCACCGGGAGCCGCTTACGGACCAGCTAAGCGTTGGCCGCTTGAAAGATTCGGAGAGCTGGCTGCCGAATTCCTCCGGAGAGGCTTTGCGGTGGTTTTCCTGGGTTTGGAGCGGGAAAGGGCGGTGGTGGAGGCCTTTTGGCCCGGCCATCCCCGGGGACGCAATCTTTGCGGACTCACGGATGTGGCGGAAGCTGCCGCGGTGATAGAAAAGGCCGCAATTTTCGTCTCCAACGATTCCGGTCTTATGCACCTGGCTGCGGCCTTGAAGCGCCCTCAGGTGGCCCTCTTCGGCTCCACCTCTCCGGAGGCTACCGGTCCTCTCAATCCTCGGGCCCGGGTGATCTCCCGCAATCTCCCCTGTAGCCCTTGCCTGAAGCGCACCTGTCCGCAAGGCCATTATCGCTGTCTCCGGGAGATCTCCGTGGAAGAGGTCCTCACTGCGGCCCTGGAACTGGCGGAGGTCTAAGAGTGAAAAGGCCGGTGGTCTTTCTGGATCGGGATGGCACGGTCAACGAGGAGGTAGGCTACCTCAATCACCTTTCCCGTTTGCGCCTTATCCCGGGGGCGGCTCTGGCCATCAGGCTCTTGCGAGAAGCCGGATTTGCGGTGGTCATTTTGACCAATCAAAGCGGCCCCGCTCGGGGCTATTTCCCCGAGACTCTGGTGCAGGAGGTCCATGCCGAATTGCGCCGAAGGTTGGCTGCAGAAGGGGCGGAGCTTGACGGCATTTACACCTGCCTGCACCACCCTGAGGCTGGATGCCCTTGCCGGAAGCCTCGTCCGGGTCTGGCCCTCCAGGCGGCGCGGGAGCTTGGTCTGGATCTCTCTCAGGCCTTTGTGGTAGGGGATAGATGGGTGGATCTGGCCTTGGCCCGCAACCTCGGGGCTCGGGCGGTGTTGGTCCTCACCGGTTACGGAAAAGGAGAGCTGGAGTATGTGCTGCCTCGCCTGGGGCTCGAGCCCGACCTGGTAGCCGAGGACCTCCTGGCTGCGGCGCGGCTCATCTTGAATTCCTCAAAGGGCGTAAAGGTGTAAATCATGTCTGCTCGCTGGCTGATCGTAGGGGCTGGGTTGGTCTTTTTGGTGGGTTATCTCTTTTACGCCCGCTGGCTTTCCTGGTGGTTGGGGCTGGACGACCGGCGTCCCACCCCGGCCCACCGTTTTCAAGACGGCCTGGACTTCGTGCCCACCTCTACCCCGGTGCTTTTCGGACACCATTTCGCCTCCATCGCCGGGGCTGGGCCTATTGTGGGCCCAATCCTTGCGGCCTCTTACGGCTGGTTAGGGGTCTTTCTTTGGCTGGTCCTGGGGGCGGTCCTGGCCGGGGGAGTGCATGACATGGGTTCCATGGCCGCCTCTCTCCAGCACGAAGGCCGGTCCATCGGGGAACTGCTGCGGCAGTATCTCGGCCCCTCGGCCCAGAGGCTCTTTCTGGCCTTCGCTGTGGCCACCCTCGTCCTGGTGGTGGCGGCCTTCGATGTCATCGTAGCCAAGACCTTTGTGGCCTCACCTCCGGTGGCTACGGCCTCCCTGGGCTTCTTGATCTTGGCCCTCCTCTTCGGCCTACTCTACTACCGGTTGAGACTCCCGCTCTCGGCAACCACCTTGCTGGGACTTGCTGGGTTGATCCTTTCCATCTGGCTGGGCTTTCGTTTCCCCCTCCGGCTAGGGGAGCCCCTGTGGAGGGGAATCCTCTTTGCATATATCTTCCTGGCCTCGGTCCTCCCGGTATGGCTCCTCCTCCAGCCCCGGGATTATCTCAACGCCTTTCTCCTTTATGCCCTTCTCCTAGGGGCCTTGGTGGGCCTTTTTCTCCGGGCCCCGGCGGTCCGTCTCCCCGCCTACACCGGCTTTTTTAATGCCCTAGGCCCTCTCTTCCCGCTCCTTTTCGTGACCACCTCCTGCGGGGCCCTCTCGGGTTTTCACTCTTTGGTGGCCTCGGGCACAACAGCGCGGCAGGCCTCCCGCGAATCGCAGGCCCGTTCCGTGGGCTATGGAGCCATGCTTTTGGAGAGCCTCCTGGCGGTGATCTCCCTTTGTGCGGTGGTTGGACTTACCCTGGGGGATTATCAGGGCCTTCTCCAGACCAAGGGGCCCATTACCGTCTTCGCCCTAGGGGTGGGACACTTCCTTTCGGCCCTGGGTCTTTCTCCGGAAAAGGGCCGCGCCTTTGCCGCTCTGGCGGTCTCGGCCTTCGCCCTGACCTCCCTGGACACCGCCACCCGAGTGGCCCGTTTCATGCTCGAGGAGCTCTTCAGCCCCTCGGGGCAGCAGGTCTCCACCCCTCAGAGCCGCTTGCTCTTCACCTCTTTGGTGGTGGCTGCAGGTGTGCTTCTGGCCTTCTCCGGGGCCTGGCAGCGCATCTGGCCCCTTATGGGTACAGCCAATCAGCTCCTGGCAGCCTTAGCCCTCCTGGCCCTCACGGTCTGGCTAACCAGTGTGGGCCGCCCCTCAGCCTTTGTGAAACTCCCGGCCTTTTTCATGTTAGCGGTCACCCTCACCGCCCTGGTCCTCTTGGCCTACCGTAACTTCCTCTCTGGAAAACCTCTCCTAGCCCTCTTGGCCTTCCTTCTTCTGGTCCTGACCCTCCTTCTCCTGCGTCTGGCTGCCCATAAGGTCCTCTTTTCAGGGAAGCCCCAAAAATTTGTGTAGCTGAACCTGAAAGCGCACCGGAAGACGGTCTCGCAGAATCAGCCGGGCCAACCTTTCTGGAGACATCTCTCCCCAGGCCGGGGAAAAGTAGACCTCGGTAAAGGAGGGAAGTCGGAGGGAAAAGGTCTTCTCCCGGGCGAAAAGATAATCCTCCTCGTCAGCGATGACGAATTTGACCGCGTCACGGAAGGTGAGATGGCGCAGGTTTTCGTAAAGCATCTGGTGGCTCATGCCGGAAGAAGGGGTCTTGAGGTCCATGATCTTGATCACCTCTTGGGGCACAGGGCCCAAGGGGAGACTTCCGTTGGTCTCCAGATAGACCCGGGCTCCGCGGGAGACCAGGGCCTGAAGGAGGACCACGGTCCCTTCCTGGAGGAGGGGTTCCCCTCCGGTGAGGAGGACCTCCGAGAGGCCGGAGGCCTCAAACTCGCGGAGGAGGTCGGAGAGAGAGCGGGCCCTTCCCGCTTCCGGACTGCGGGCTTGAGGGGTGTCGCACCATCTACAGGCGAGATTGCAACCGGCCAGGCGTATTAGGAAAACCGGCCGTCCACTTCCCGGACCTTCTCCCTGCAGGGTGACCAAGGTCTCCAGGACCTTGAGAGACCCTGAAGAAAGCCCTTCTTGGGCCTCTCCAAACCCCTTGACCCCCAAATTTCCCCCTTTAAATCTAGAGGAAACCTCTGACCTTTCCCGGAGTCTTTGGAGTCTCCCTGAGCCAGCCCAAGCTTCCCCCGAATCGTAGGAGTCCCTCGAGAGCCAGCTAGTCTGGAAAATAGGTGGCGCAAGCCCTCTCCGTCTCACAGACCGTGACCCGGGAGACCCTCACCGGGTATCCCGCAAGTTTTTCGGCCAGTCTTTCGTAAATGTAGCGGGCCAGGTTTTCGGAAGAGGGATTTTGGGTACGAAAGGCCGGATGCTCGTTGAGGAAACGGTGGTCGAGCTCGGCTATTACCTCCCTTAGGACCTCTCTAAGCTCCTTGAAGTCCAAGAGGATTCCTATGTGGTTGAGTTTCTCTCCTTGAACCCTTATTTCCACCCGCCAGTTATGACCGTGGAGTTTTTCACAGGCCCCTGCGTAACCCCGCAACTGATGGGCTGCAGAGAATTCTTCCCTTACGGTGAGCTCGAACATCCTGAAAATTACCTTGGAGGCGGCGCGGGGATTCGAACCCCGGATTCACGGCTTTGCAGGCCGTCGCCTTACCACTTGGCTACGCCGCCTGCCTTTTTCCCCATTTTACCATGGCGGCGGAGGGACTCGAACCCCCGACCTAGGACTTATGAGATCCCCGCTCTACCGCTGAGCTACGCCGCCTACGTCTTTTTTAAATCTTTCAAAGCTTAAGGGGTTTGTCAAGGGTGGCTGCAGCGCTAAAATCGCTTGAGAGTCAGAGGGAATCGGAGAGGCTTAGCGAAAAATGGAGGGATCACGAAAACTGGCGCTGCTAGAAAGGAACCTCCTTTTCCGTGGCCTCTCTCTGGAGGCCCTGCGCGAGATCCGGAGCATCGCTCTCCCTCGGCTTTTTGAAAAGGGGGAGATCATCTTCTCCCAGGGGGCTGAGGCCCGGGGTTCCTTTTTGCTTTTGGAGGGGCGGGTAAAGGTCTATCGCCTCTCTTCCCAGGGTCGCCAGCAGATCCTTCAAATCTTCGGGCCTGGGGAGGCCTTTGCTGAGGCAGCCCTCTTTTCCGAAGGCCGTTATCCAGCCTGGGCCGAGGCCCTGGAAAGGACCCGGGTGCTCTTCTTCCCCCGCAGGGCCTTTCTGGAGCTGGTGCGACGGCGCCCGGAACTGGCCCTCAACATGCTCGCCCTACTTTCGCTGCGGCTGCGGACCCTGGCCGAGCTGGTGGAGGCCCTCTCCCTGAAAAAGGTGCCGGAGAGACTGGCGGCCTATCTCCTCTATCTGAGCCGCAAATACGGACCGGAATTCCTGCTGGAGGTCCCCAAGGCGGAACTGGCGGCCTTCTTGGGGACCGTGCCGGAAACCCTTTCCCGGGTGCTGAGCCGCCTCAACGAGAAGGGGCTCATCGAGGTCTCTGGAAAGAGAATCCGCATTCTGGACGAGGAGGGCCTTAAGAACCTTGGAGGAAGCTAAGCCCTATCTGGTTCTTCCGCGCAGATTGCGTCGGATGCGCGAAGTGCTGGCCCACCGCCAGAAGGACCTGATACTCTTCATGGATCGGGTCAAAAACGAGCACAACTTTTCCGCCCTCATCCGCACAGCTGAGGCCGTGGGGCTTCAGGAGATCTGGTACGGTTTCGACGAACCCTATCCGGTCCCCCTAAACGAAGGGGTCACCTTGGGGGCCCACCGCTGGATCTTCCTTCATCGGGCGGAGAATCCGGTGGAGACCTTAAGGGCCTTTCGTCAGCGGGGTTTCCAGGTGGTGGTTACCTGGCTCGGTGCCGGAAGCCGTGACTTTCGGGAGGTGGACTACACCCGTCCCACGGTGTTAGTGGTGGGAAACGAGGTGGAGGGGGTCTCCCCGGAAATTTTGCCTCTGGCCACCCACCGGATAAAGATTCCCATGGTGGGCATGGTGCGCAGTCTCAATGTCTCCGTAGCCACGGGGGTTATTCTTTACGAGGCCTTTCGGCAGCGTGAGGCTGCTGGCCTTTACGATCAGCCTCAACTTTCTCCGGCGGAGATGGAAGCTATTATCCGCCGCTGGGCTTATGAAGACGTCCTCCGGCGAAAACAAAAACCCCCTGCCTGAATCGCCTCTTTTTTGATGTACTTATGCCTATTCAACCGGAATTTTCGAAATGTTTTAGAAAAAAACGATGAAGTTTCGCCTGCGGGTGTCTATCCCGCCACTTCGATCGAAGGACTGCACTTGCGAGTAAAATAGTTGAAGGTAGAGGGCGTTCCTAATACCGCCAGCCGGGGCCGGAACGCCCCAAAAAGGCGGACTATAAATACCCCGGCCTCAAGCCGCCCTCAAACGGCTTGGGTAAGGTGAGTTTCTTATGGAGGACTATTTCCGTCGGGTGGAAGAGGCCCGCGATTTCCTCTCTAAAAAAATAGGAGAGGTCCCAGAGATCCTCCTCATCCTGGGCACCGGTCTTTCAGGGGTGGGAAAGAGGATACAGCCCGAAAGGGTTATCCCCTACCGAGAGATTCCCCACTTTCCGGTTTCCACCGTAGAAAGCCACGCCGGGGAACTCCTGGTAGGACATTTCGGAGGAAAGCGTCTGGCGGCCTTTCGGGGGCGTTTTCACTACTACGAGGGATATTCCACCCGGGAGATCACCCTCCCCCTCCGGGTCATGTCCCTTTTGGGAACGAAAATCCTTCTGGTATCCAACGCTGCCGGGGGGCTCAACCTGAATTTCCGGCCGGGGGACCTTATGCTCATCCGGGACCACATCAACCTCATTCCTGATAATCCCCTACGGGGGCCCAATCGGGAGGACTGGGGGCCGCGCTTTCCCGACCTGTCCCAGGCCTATAGCCCCCGTCTTCGGGAGATCTTCCGGGAGGCCGCCCGCGAGCTGGGAGAGGAGATCCGCGAGGGGGTCTATGTGGCCGTCCCCGGACCGAGTCTCGAGACCCCGGCCGAAACCCGCTTTCTACGCCTCATCGGGGCCGACGCCGTAGGCATGTCCACGGTGCCGGAGGTCATCGTGGCCGTGCATGCGGGGATGGAGGTGCTCGGAGTTTCGGTGATCGCCAATGTGAACGATCCGGACAATTTCCGGCCCATCCTCCTCGAGGAGGTCATCGCCCAGGCCCAGGCCGCCGAGGCCCGCCTGACCCGCCTCATGGAGCGCTTTATAGAGAAACTGTGAGTTAATTTAGCCTTTCAAGGTGGGCGCCCATCGGAAAAGAGGCCTCAGTCTGTAACCTCCCCCTCTTCGAAAATCCCTAAAAACCGAGGTGTCGAAATTTTTGATCAAAGAGTTATTTGCGTATTCCAGCCAAAGTCCCCGTTTGTCCCCAAAAAGTCCCCACCTCATTTTATGCCCCGGCTCCGGCA
>QOAM01000075.1 GCA_003978075.1 Thermodesulfatator sp.
CCCTGGGCCCGGTATCTCTCGGTGTAGCCTTTTCCTCGATCTGGCGCAAGGCCTCCTCCGCGCTCTTTTCGGTGAGGTAGTCGGCCTGATAAAGGACGACTCCCACCCGGAGATTTTTCGGGTCGAAGGCTTCTGGAACGAAAAAATCCCGCAGGACTTTTCCTCGGTGTAGCGAGACCTCTGCGAAAAGCCCTTTGCGTGGGCTTCACCCCTCAAACCTTACTTTTACTCCAGCTTCACTTTTTCAGAGGTTTCTTTGGGAATGGTGGGCTCCACGGCTTGACAGGGTGCGGAAGACCCGTAAAAATGCGCTGACTCCCGGAGATGAGGAGGTGTTGAGGTGTTTGCCGTGATCAAAACCGGTGGTAAACAGTACAAGGTAGCCCCCGGAGACACTTTGCGCGTGGAAAAGCTCCCGGGAGAACCCGGCGAGACGGTGGAAATCGCCGAGGTGCTTCTGGTGGCCCAGGGAGGGGATTTAAAGGTGGGTACTCCGGTGGTGGAAGGAGCTAGGGTGAGGGCCACCATCTTAGAGCAGGGGCGCAGTCGAAAAATCATTGTCTTTAAGAAGAAACGCCGCAAAAATTATCGGCGTAAAAGGGGACACCGGCAGCCCTACACCGTGCTGCGCATAGAAGAAATCTTGGTTTAAGAGGAGGTCTAGTTATGGCCCACAAAAAATCCGGTGGGGCTTCGCGCAACGGTCGAGACAGCCACAGCAAACGTCTCGGGGTGAAGCGGTACGATGGCCAGGTAGTGCGTGCCGGGAATGTGCTGGTGCGTCAGCGGGGGACCAGGATTCGTCCTGGCTTCAATGTGGGAATGGGGCGAGATTTCACCCTCTTTGCCAAGATCGACGGAGTAGTCAAGTTCGAGAACCGTGGCGGCCGCAGGGTGGTGAGCGTTTATCCTCTAGAAAGTGCCCAGGCGGCCTAAAGTGTTGGCTGGGTGGAGTTTCCCCGAAGACTTGAAGGTTTGCGTGAGCTCTTGGCCCAGGGCCAGGGTGTCTTGGAAGTGGGCGGGGTGCGCCCGGTATCCCTGGCTTGGCTCCTGGCCTCCCTCTCCTTAGAAAGACCTCTCCTTGTCCTTTTTCCTCGAGAAGATGTAGCCCGCCAGTTTGTGCGGGCCTTTTTCTTTTTTGTTGGAGAATCGCCGGAATTTTTTCCCGCTCCTGAAGCCCCTCCCCTGGTGGAAGTCCTGCCCTCCAGGGAGATCGGCGTGCAGCGCGTGGCTGTCCTCGCTAAGCTCCTCCTTCAGAGGGCCCGCCTGGTGGTGGCCACGCCGGTGGCCCTTCAGCGACGGACGGTCCCCCCGGAGGCCCTCCGCGGTGCCTACGAATATCTCCTGGCCGGGGAGGAAATTCCGCGGGAGCGGCTCCTCGAAAAATTGGTGGCCCTGGGGTACGAGAGGGTGGGACGCGTGGAAGGGCCGGGAGAATTCGCCGTGCGCGGGGGGGTGATCGACCTCTGGCCTCCAGGCTACGAAGATCCCCTGCGACTGGATTTTTTCGGAGACCAACTGGAGTCCATCCGGGTCTTTGATCCCCAGACCCAGCGGGGAAGGCGAAGCCTGGAAGAAGCCTACCTCTTTCCGGTAAGGGAGATCTTCTTGACCGGAGATCCAGAGAGCCTTTCCGAAAGAATTCTCCAGCGAGCCGAACGCTATCGAGTGCCCTCTTCGGAGGTGGAAGATTATCGTGAAGCCCTTATCCTCAAGCGTTTTTTGCGGCCGGAAGAATTCTGGCTACCTCTTTTATTTGAAAAGCTCACGGACTTTCGGGCTTACCTTCCCCGAGAAACGGGTCTGGTGCTCTGGGAGCCGGAGAAAATCAGGGCCGAGGCAGAGGGCTTCTGGGAAAGGGTCCTCTCCGGGGCCCGACGCCTCAAGCGCAGGCTCCTTTTTGAGCCTGAGGAGGTCTTTCTTTCCCCAGAGGAATGGGAACGCCTCCTGGAAAAATCTTTTGAGGCGCGTGTTCTCGCCAGGGAGCTTCCCCTTTCCGGAAGGGGAATAGCCCTCTCCTTGCGCTCCCCCGAAGAACTCCTTCCTCCGGCTGAAGGTCGGGGGCTCTCTCGAGGGTTGGCCCTCATTCGGGCAGGATTAGAAAGCGGAGACCATCTCGTCCTAGTCCTTTCCTCGCGCACCTCGGCTGAGCGCTTGGGAAACCTTCTCCGCGAAGAAGGGCTCACCGAAGATAGCCCTCCGGTGCGGGAGGGACCTCTGCGAGAGCTCGACCGGCGACACCCTCTGGAGCTTTATATAGGGGATCTTCCGGAGGGGTTCTGGTGGCCGGAGCTGGCCTTGATCCTCCTTTCCGAGACCGAGCTTTGGGGGAGGCGTCCTCCAGGAGTCCCCCGTCGGCCGAGAGTCCCTGGGACCCGCCTAGAGGACCTTAAGCCCGGAGATTATGTGGTGCATCGGGAGCACGGGATCGGACTTTACCAAGGGCTCGTGCGTCTCGAAGTAGGTGGGGTCCCGGGGGAGTTTCTCTTAGTAGAATATGCTGGCGGCGACCGCCTTTACCTCCCGGTGGACCGTCTGGGGGAGATCCATCGCTATGTGGGAGTGGATGAGCGTCCTCCGCCCTTAGATCGTCTAGGGGGGAAAGGCTTTGCCCGGCGGAAGGAGAAGGTCAAGCGGGCGGTTCAGGAAATTGCCCAGGAGCTGGTGGCCCTTTATGCCGCTCGCCGGGTGGCCCGGGGACATGCCTTCTCCCCGCCGGACTTGGTCTTTCGGGAATTCGAGGCCAGCTTCCCTTACGAGGAAACACCGGATCAAGAGGCGGCCCTGGAGGAGATCCTAGCGGACATGCAGAGCCCGCGCCCCATGGACCGCCTGCTCGCGGGAGATGTGGGTTACGGTAAGACCGAAGTGGCCTTGCGAGCAGCTATGCTCGCCGTACGGGACGGCAAACAGGTGGCGGTCCTGGTGCCCACCACGGTGCTGGCCGAACAGCATTACCGCACCTTCCGGGAACGTATGGAGCCCTTTGGAATACGAGTGGGAATCCTCTCCCGCTTAAGGCCCTTGAGTGAACAACGGGAGACCCTCAAAGCCCTGGCCCGGGGAGAAATCCAGGTGGTTATCGGCACACATCGCCTGCTTTCCACGGACGTGCGCTTTAAGGACCTGGGACTCCTCATCATCGACGAAGAGCATCGCTTCGGGGTGCGTCAGAAAGAACGCTTAAAAGAGCTCAAAAAGACCGTAGATGTGCTTTCCCTTTCCGCCACCCCCATCCCGCGCACCTTACAGATGTCCCTTCTGGGTATCCGCGATCTTTCGGTGATCGAGACCCCACCTCCAGGCCGGCTTCCGGTAAAGACCATTTTGGCCAAGATGGAGCCGGAGATCGTAAAGGAGGCTATAAGACGAGAGTTATCCCGGGGCGGGCAAGTCTTTTTTGTCTATCCTCGGGTACGGGGGCTTTCGGCCATGGCCGGCTGGGTGCGTCGCCTGGTGCCCGAGGCCCGGGTGGCCATGGCCCACGGACAAATGCCCGCCCGGGAACTGGAAGAAGTGATGTCGCGCTTTGTGCGTCGGGAGATCGAGGTCTTGGTCTGCACCACCATCATCGAAAGCGGACTGGATATCCCTTCAGCCAATACCATCATCATCTGCCGGGCAGATCGTCTGGGACTGGCCGAGATCTATCAGCTCCGGGGCCGGGTGGGCCGAGGGAACGTGCAGGCCTACGCCTATCTCCTAGTACCCTCTCTTTCCGGGCTCACCGAGGAGGCCCGCAAGCGCCTCCAAGCCCTCATGCAATTTACCGAGCTGGGCTCAGGTTTTCGTCTGGCCTTGAGCGACCTCAAAATACGGGGAGCGGGAAATCTCCTAGGGACCTCCCAGTCTGGACATATCGCTGCCGTGGGCTATGACCTCTACTTGGAAATCCTGGAAAGAGCCGTACGCGAACTCCGGGGAGAAAAGATAGAGGAAAGACCCGAGCCGGAGGTGCGGCTCAACCTCCCGGCCTACTTCCCCGAAACCTATGTCCCGGACGTGGAGGAACGTCTGCACCTTTACCGGGAGCTCTCTCTAGTGCAGGACGAAGAGGCCTTGGTCCGTTTCGAAGAAGATCTCAAGGACCGCTTCGGAGAACCCCCGCCTGAGGGGCGAAACCTCCTGGAGCTCACCCGCCTCAAGCTCCTCTTGCGGACCCTTTGGATCCTCAAACTGGAAAGCCGGGGCCAGGAGCTGATTTTCCATCTAGGAAGGGATCCTGCTTATTACCAGAAGGGGATACGGGCCCTCTTTCCGGTCTTTCGCCAGGTACGGCTTACGCGAGAGGGACGGCTGCGGGTAAGGGCAGAAGGGCCACTCCTTTCGCAGGCCCTTAAAATCGGCCATATTCTGAGAGAAAAGATCTTACAGGTTAGGGAGGGAACATGAAAAGGTCCTTTGTGGTGGGATTGGTCTTCTTTTTTCTCTTTCAGGGCTTCGTCATGGCCCAAAAGCCCCGATTAGTGGATCGGATTGCTGCGGTGGTGAACGACGAAGTTATCACCCTTTCCGAGGTGGACGAGGCGGCCCTCCCCCTCTACCGAAAGTATCTGGCAGGGGTGACCGATCCTCAGGAGGAGAGCCGGATCATGCATCGAATCCGAAAGGAGGTGCTGGAGCGTCTTATTGAGGAAAAGCTCATCCAACAGGAGATCCGGAAGCGCAAGATCCGGGTAAGTGACCAGGAAGTAGAGGCCTTTATACACCGGGTAAAGGCCCGCCTGGGGGGTGAGGAGGCCTTTCGCGATTTCTTATCCACCCAGGGCCTGAGCGAGCCCGAGTACTGGGAGCAGGTGCGGGAACAGCTGAAAAGACTCAAGCTCATCCGAGGAAGCGTGCAGGCCCGCATCGTGATTACCGATGAAGAGGTCCGGCGCTATTATGAGGAGCACTACCTTCAGAACGCCGAGAAGACCCTCCACCTGGCTGCCATCGTAACTTCAGAGAAAGAGCGCATTCGCGAGGCGGCCAAGGCCCTGGCTGAAGGCCAGGATTTTTCTCAAGTGGCTCGTCGGTACTCCGAGATCCCTGGGGAAGACTTCGGGACCTTCAAGTTTTCTGAACTGGCCCCGGAATTGCGTAAAGCCCTGGAGGGAAAGGGCCCCGGGGAGATAACCCCTCCGGTGACCTCCGGCGGACGCTGGTTCATCTTCAAGATCTTGGCAATAAAGATCACCCCTACCAAACCCTTGGAAGCCGTAAAGGAGGAGATCAGACAGACCCTTTATCAGAAGGCCCTTGACCAATATTTCAAAAGATGGTTAAAAG
This sequence comes from Thermodesulfatator sp., assembly GCA_003978075.1. GTDB lineage: Bacteria > Desulfobacterota > Thermodesulfobacteria > Thermodesulfobacteriales > Thermodesulfobacteriaceae > Thermosulfurimonas_A. Next base: position 5,272 of record QOAM01000075.1, read on the forward strand.
AGCTAAAAGAAAGGGCCTTTATTAAGGTATTTATTTGATGGCCTCCGAAAACACTGGTATAGGAGAATATCTGCGAAAAACGCGAGAGGCTCAAGGAAAGACTTTAGCTGAAATAGCCGAGGAAACTAAGATCAATCCTCGCTATCTGGAGGCCTTAGAAAGAGAGGCCTGGGGAGAGCTTCCAGCGGAGGTCTTTACCCAGGGGTACCTGCGCGCTTATGCCCTGGCCCTAGGGCTCGATCCCGAAAAACTCTTGGAGCGGTATGCTGCCATGCGCCCGCCCCAAGAGGATCCCCTGGAGGTCTCGCCCCTTCGAAGAAAAATTCTCGCTCTGCCTTGGCTGGGGGTGATACTGGCCTTTCTCTTGCTTTTTTTCTTCCTTTTGTGGTTATTTCATTGAGATGTTGATCTCCCGAAAGGCCCTCCTCCTTTCGGTAAGGGAGGTGGCGGAAAGTGACCTCTTCTTGAGTTTGCTTTCCCCCTCTTATGGCCGCTTTTCTGCGGTAGCCAAGGGAGGCAGGCGAAGCATTCGGCGTTTTGTAAACAAGCTCGAGGCCGGGCATCTTCTTCGAATACACCTACGCTGGGGAAAGAAGGGGCTTGCCCCTGTGGTAGAGGCCGCGGATCTCCTATGGGCTCCGGAGAGATGGCGCAAGGATCCCCGGGCCTTTGCTCTGGCAGGGTACTTTCTGGAGCTCTGTGAGCGTTCCTGCCCGCCGGCCGAAGGGCGAGAGGTCTTCCCTTTACTCCTCCACTCTCTGCGTCTCTTAGAGGGCCAAGGGGCTTCCCTGCTTCTGGCCTCCTTCTTCGAATTGCGTTTGTTAGGCCTTCTGGGCTGGGCCCCGGAGCTTGATCGTTGTCTGGGCTGTGGTGGACCCTTGAGGAGAGGCGGGGCCCTCTTTCCCGAAAAAGGAGGAATCCTTTGCCCGAGTTGTTCCGGCGAGGGGGGATTTGAGCTTTCGGCCCGGAGCTTGGCCCTGCTCCGATATCTAGTTCGTCTCTCTCCGACCAAGCTCTCCCGCGTAAGGCCCCAGGCAGAAAGCCTTAACCAAATCTCCCGGGCCCTGCGCACCTTCTTGAAGGTGGTCTTGGATCAAGATATAAAGGCCCTCAAGGTCCTCGAGGCCCTAGAAAGTCCTGGGGAGGAAGCACCATGAGGCATCGGGAGATAGAAGAAAAACAATATGTCCTGAACGGTCTTGCCGCCCGGGAATCCTGGAGGCTTTTCAAGATCATGGCCGAGTTTGTGGAGGGTTTTGAGGAGCTCCCCAAGGTCTATCCAGCGGTAAGCCTCTTCGGTTCTACCCGGGTGCATCCTGAGGATCCTTGTTATGTTCAGGCCGAAAGAATTGCCCGGGAGCTGGTACGGGCGGGTTTTTCGGTCATCACCGGTGGGGGTCCGGGGGTGATGGAAGCGGCTAATAAGGGGGCCGCGGAGGAAGGAGGTTGGTCGGTAGGGATCAATATCCGCCTCCCCTTGGAGCAGGAACCCAATCCTTACGCCAACGTGCGTCTGGAAATGCGCTATTTTTTTGTGCGCAAGGTCTTGATGGCCAAATACGCTGTGGGATTCGTGTTTTTGCCTGGAGGCTATGGCACCCTAGATGAACTCTTTGAGATCCTTACCCTGGTCCAAACCCGCAAGATCCGTCCGGTACCGGTGATCCTGGTGGGAAGCTCCTATTGGGGCCCCCTGGTGAAATGGCTTGAAGAGACTGTACGGGCTGGGGGGAAAATTTCCCAAGAGGATCTGGAGCTCTTTCGCGTCCTAGATGATCCGCAAGAGGTGGTAACTTACATCCGAGAAAAGACCTTCCGAGGCCTTTGAGATCTGATCGAACCCAAGTTTGACACCCCAAGCAAAAATCCGCTTGTATGAACGATTTCCAGACACACTATCCCCACGTTCCACAACACCCTCCCCCACCTCAAAG
>QOAM01000079.1 GCA_003978075.1 Thermodesulfatator sp.
GCAACAAGAGATACGATGAAAGAGATAGAAATTTTGTCCAACATGGGAACAATATCTAAAGTACCGACTACAAGGCTTACTTTTTAGAAAAATTTTCATTTTTGGCCTTAAATAGGCGCAAAATTACCTCATTTATTCAGAGGTCTCTTTAATAATCAAGGTCCACAAACCAGTATTAAAGTGGGAGCTTGGAAGAGAGGTCAGGGGAGCCATTCTGTTTTATCCGCTGGAGGAGGACTGCAGGAAATTCACAAAAAGCGAGGAAATTACGAGTTTTGAAAAACCCGTAAAGATCATCCCCGTGCCCTTAAATCCTTAAATTGAATCCTGAATCACCAGATCCGGGGCTTAAAGTCGGGGTCGTTGGCGATGCGGATGATCCCTCCCTCGGACTTGAGCACAAAAAGACCCCGCCGATAGGCGTATTTATCCACTCCTTCCTCAAAGGTTATACCCGCTACCGCCCCATATACCCGATAATCCCTGTATTTGGGATTGAGATCCTTAAACTCCCTCAGCTTCTCCAGAAATTCGTCCACATCCTCCTTCTTCACCGTGGTCTTTACCTCGATGATTACCACCTCTTCGTCGTTCTCAAGAAAGATGTCGTATTCGGCAATTTTCCGCCCCTGCTCGTCCTCCACCTCAATCCTTCGGGCCGAACGCCTCACCTTTATCCCCCGCTCCCGAAAGAGATTCACCGCCCCGGGCTCCACCAGGGCCTCCACCAGCTTCCCCCACTGCGTGGTAAAAAGATTGGCAAGCTCCCTGATCTTTTCTTCCGTCCTTTCGCTTTCTTCTCTCAACCTGCGGTCTGTTTCCCGCCCCTGCTCCCGCAAACTTTCCCTCAGCTCTTTAATTTCTTCCCCTATTTGATCCAGACGTTTCCCCACCTCCTGAAGATAGGCCCACACACTCTCCGGCGTCGGTCCCATCCCTTATCCTCCGACGGAAATTTCTATGTTTACTTTTTACTAATTCCGAAAGGTTAGGTTCGCAAGTTTCTGGAAAAAATACCGAAAAAAGAAGGGCGGGCCGATGGCCCGCCCTAGGGCCTTAAAGCTCCTCCGCCACCTTCACCACTACACGGGCTATCTCGTAGGGATCAAGATCCTTTTTCAGGTCGAAGCGGCGAATCTCCACCTCGTCCGGGGTCCAGTCGGGATGGTGGAGATGAATGCGCCCCTCAAAGGTTTGGGCCAGATCCTTCACCTCCCGCCATCTCTTCGCCCGGTTACCCCCGTCCACCACCACATAGACGCTGGCCGCAGCCTCTCCCTCCTCCGGAGACCAGATGAAGACCCCTACCTCGTGCCTGATCCGTCTTTCCTCCTCCCCATCCTCCTCTTCCTCGTCCTCCTCGTCATCCTCTTCTTCCTCGTCGTCCTCCCACTCCTCTTCGTCTTCTCCCCACCCTTCTTCTACTTCCTCGTCCTCACGATCTTCATAGTCTTCTTCCTCTTCCTCTTCCTCTTCCTCCGTTTCCGCCTCGGAAACGAGAGACCAGACGATGTAGCGGTCCTCCGGATTTATATCGCCGGGGAGAAGAAGGGTCTCCTCATCCAGTTCGGTCACGGCGGTGTCTAGCCTTTCGAAAAACTCCCTCAATTCCTTCTCCGCCCTGGCGGATTCCGAAGTCACGAGGTTTAAGGCTTCAAGTTTCATTATGCCACCTCCTTATTTAGATTTTTTGTTTTTTAAAGACCGGGACCGGTCCTCGGTCCTCCTTCGGGAGCTCTTCCTTCTCCTCCCGGTGCAGATGCGAGGATCGTTCTTGTTGGAAGTAAGAAAAAGCACCCTGCTTCTTCTTTTTCCCTTAACGGCCAGATAACAGCCCGGTTTAAGCAGGCTTGATTTCCAGAAAAGCTCCAGGTGGTTGTTTATCCAGACAGCAAGTTCGCTAACCCGGGCCTGCTGTTTGAATTTACCCTCGTGAAGATAGTGGTCCGCCACCGCGTTTTTCAGGCACTGATGGAGATGAGAAAGGCGGACGCCGGTGCCCTCCTGATTCTCGCGCCGGAAGATGCGGAGAAGAAGTTCGGCCCTCTCCAAGGTATCCTTCCTTATCCTTCGGGAACTTTTCTTTTTCATGAAAAGCCTCCCTTTTGAAATCAGGCTTCTTTAAAATTAGAGGCGAATTTTTCGATTTAAAAATCGTGTCTTTTTCTTGTCGGCCAAAGGTTTGCGGGGGCACTCGCCCCCGCTTTTTAGGTTAGAAGCCCCAGGGTGATTCTTCCTTAAGGCCCATTAGGTTCAGGGTGTGGGAGAGGATGAAGTTGAGGGCCTTTACCGGACGATCCTCGTAATAGTCTTTGATGCGCAGGAGGACCCTGCGGGCCTGGGCCGCCACCGCGGGAGGAATGATTTGGGAGGAAGCCTCCTCGAGCCACCTTTCCCCCTCCTCACCTTCCAAGAGATCCCCCAGATAGTAGCGGAGCATCTTCTTCCGGGCTTTGGGAGGCATGTAATCCATGAAAACTACCAGATCGAAGCGCCGGGCCAGGGCCGGATCTAGTTCCTCTACAGAATTGCAGATCCAGATGGTAGGCACCGCATTCTCCTCCAGTACCCGGTTAAACCAGCTCTTGTCCACCATGCGGTTTAGGAAGGTGTCCGCATCGTCAAAAAGGATAAGGGCTCTTTTCCCCTCAAGGAGATGATTGGCCAGGGTGTAGGAGAAAAAGCGGTCCATTTCGTGATAGGTCTCCTTCCGCCGATCCTTTCCCGTACGTTTCCAGGGTAAGGGCTCGTAAAGTACGGCCTCCACCTCCCGGGCCAGGAGTCTGGCCAGCTCGGTCTTTCCCGAGCCCGGCGGTCCGTAAAGAAAAATGTGCGTGCCCCTTTCGGGATGGTCCAGAGAGGCGGCAAGGTAAGCGCGAAGGAGGCCGAGTTCCGGGAGATAATCATAGTCCGCAGGGGTGAGGCGAGAGGGAGGCGCCACGCGCAGGGAACCCTCAAGCACACTCTGTATGGTAAAGGAGGAAGAGTAAAGTTCTCCGGCCAGACCGAGGGGCATTTCGATCTCATCCGGAAGATTGAAGACCACGAGACCGGTCCGTCCGAGCAGGCTGTAATTAAGGAGGACGGTTTCTATCCGGTCCACCGGAATCCACTCGTAGAGGAGACCGAAGAGGGCCACGATCTGAGAGTGCGCCATCTCATCCATTAGCGCCTCCAGGACCCACCGAAAACGGGGATAAGTTCTATAAATGACGGCGAAGGCCAGAAACTCGAACTCTACCTCGTCCAGACCCAGAAACTGCGCCAGATCTAAAAGATTCTTCCTGAAAGCCTGGTCAATATCCCAGCGATGAACCTCTCCTAAATTCCCACCGAAGTTTTCGGCAAGCTCCCGGGAATATTCCAGAAAATCCTTTACCAAGGACTCCTTCCGGGCCACGGCTGGTGCTACCCTCCGGAACCTTTCCACCATCCACCGGGCATAGTTGTGGGCCGGATGTACAAAGGCCTCCTTGACCCGCGGCCTGGCCTCCCGGGAAACCTTAAGGGATCTTCGGGCCATACACACCTCCTTCTAAAGTTTTGTGCTGTAAATTCTTACGCGTGATTTTTCGATTAACGAATGGGGCTATCCCATTGATAGTTAAGGAATTGCGGACCAAGGCGGAGGAAGCTAAAGTGGCCCCCGAGATTTGGACAGCGTGGGCAGACGAAAAATAAGCCCAAGAAATATTCTCCGGAATTCAAGGCCAAAGTAGCCCTTGAGGCTCTGGGGAAAGAGAAGTCTCTTTCGGAGCTGGCTGCGCAATTTGATCTTCATCCCAACCTGATCTCGAAACGGTGGATCGAGAGCTACGATCGGGAGAGGTGTCATTTCATTAAAACCTTGGACGCTTGGGAGGGGGTGGTTAATGTGCGAAAATTGACGGTGCACCAAGGGGTTATGAAACTTTACAATTTTGTGTGTTCAAGGTTTTTTCCGGAAAATATAATTATGTGGATGGTGCCCGATTTCGGCAAAGTTGCCGAATCCGAGCACCCGGGGGTGTTCAAGGTTTTTTTAGGGTGCTCGAATTCGGCAAGATTGCCGATTTCGGGCACCCCTCCGGAGATCATCTGGAAGGGCTCAAGGGATAGTTAGTAATGAGTACTCCCGACGACTCTTCTCTAGGGTTTACCTTCCTTGTCCCGGCGCTAAAGGGGATCCCTACTTCAAGGGCGTGGTAGATCTTGAAGGCCTTGTGCACCCTCGGATGATCCACTTCGGGTCAAAGGATTATCTCCTCTTGGGACACCGGCTCCACAAAGTCGAAAAATACCGGCTCAGGTAAACGGGTGGCCTTGAAGTCCTGAGGTAAAAAAGCAAACCGCCCAGGACGGGTAGACTTGAGGCGATAGGTGCCCTTCCCCCCAGACAGACTCACGAGAAAAACCTTGACCAGGCGTCCTTCAGCGTCCCTTAAAAGCACCTTAAAGTCCCCCTGCAGATCAACTTGATTCCCCTGCGCATCGAGAATGGCAAAAGAGACGACAATAGAGTCTTGGCCATCAGCCAGGGCCGTTCGCTTGTCAAGCTGGAGGTGAAGTAAGGGCAAAGGCTTGGGATCTTTGAAGCTTCGGGTCTCTGGATCGTAGATCTTGCCTACCAAAGAGGGATCGGGAGAGGGGATCTCTACCCGGTCGTTCCCCTCTATCCGGTGCTCGGATTCGTCGATGGCGATGACTTCCCGGGTTAGGGGGTTAAACACCGCATAGTAATACACGGCTCACCTCCTTACTTGAATTCCACCACCTGCCAGGCACAGGTGCCAGAGACGTTGTTGCTGTTGATATAAACAGGGCGACTGGCACTCCAGGAAAGAGTGGTGGCATCCGTCAAATGAACTTCACAATTTGCTGTTAAGGTACCCCAGGCTCTCCCTGAGTAGCCAGCTTTACATGAGACCAGCACCACGGCCTTTTGGGGGTCTACGGGGGTGTTCAAGGTTATGGTGCCGGAGCTTCCCGGGGAGAAGGTAAAAGTTCCCCGCTGGATGGACTTAATGGGGGAGATGCCGCTTATGGGCGCGTCGAGGTAGTTGAGCCGGGGGTCGTTGGAGGCCAGGCGGGAGGAAACCGAGGCGTCGAGGTATCTCTCAAGGTGCTTTTTGATAGATTGGAGAAAGGCTAAAGAGATCATGAGGTCACCTCCGAAAAGCTAATTAGGCGTCCTTCGGCGTCGTAAGAAAGCTCCAAGCCATAAAGAGGGACGCCGTCCAGAACGTAAGAAAGGTGGGTGAGATTTCCCTCGGCGTCGTACGAGAATTGCACGGTTAGGGTCCGACCATCAGGGAAGCTCTGCGTGAGGGTCTGGAGGTTCCCCTGCGAGTCGTAGGTTAAGGAGCCCGACCCTTGGAGAATCCTTTCAGGCGTGAGGAAGCCATCCCCGTCCGGGTCGATCTGACTGGCCCAGTTCGTATACTGGTCGAAGTTTTCAAGCTTAGGCAAGACTCCTTGAATGACCGGCAATAAGACCTGGTTGAGGCGTTCGAGTCCGAGGCGCTGCACCTTCTCTACGGCTTCTTCCCAGGAGACTTTGAGGCGTTCGAGGGCGTCCAGGCGGGAGTCGAGGTCGAAGAAGCGGCGGTTGAGCTCGTCGGCGGAAAGAGGGGTGTAACCCTCCTGGAAGCGGTACTGCGCGCGCTTAATCATCTCTTGTCCCCCTTAAAAGGCGATGTCGATGCGTTCGGCCACGTGAAAGACCTCCAGGGCCGTGGTGGTGGTCCCTTCGACGACGATCTTGTAGCTGGAGACCGGGTTCTGGGAGAAGTCGAAGGTGTAGGTCTTGCGCACCCCGGTGTCCTCTTGTTTTTCGGCCTCTGAGGCCGGGTCGACCAGGTCGGTGCCCACTTGAAGCTTACAGGAGACGGTGTGCTTGCTGGGATCGAAGTTTTCCAAGAGGAGCTGGACCTGGATCTGGGAGCTGGCTGCGGGGAGGGTGCGCTCGGTGGAAAGGTGCTTGAAGTGGGTGGCGGGGCGCACGGCCCGCAGGCGGGAGCCGGAAAGCTCAAGTCCGGGCATCACATCGCTTGACCCTACAAAGGAGACCCGCAGAGGAAGCATGGCCGGGAGGCCTAGGAGGTTGTCCGCGGTGGCCTCCTCCACCGGATACCAGTGACCGTCGAGCTGGTATTCGAAGATGAGGTCGCAGGCGTCAGGAACGACCATGCCCGCCAGGAGGTCCAGGCCGGCGATGCCGTCGGAAAGGGAGATGGGCTTGAGCTCCACCTGACAGAAGGCGCTCTTGAAGCGGGCGAAGTGGAAGTCCATCATGAGGTCCTTGGTGAGGTCGCCCAGGAAGTAGGCCCCGTCGGTGGAGTAGAAGAGGGTGCCCTGGGTGTACTTTTCGCCGCTGACCACGGCCAAGCGGTGGTTGCCGGCGGTGGTCACCAGCAGGGCGTAGCGGGTTCCGGCCTTGAGGAAGACCGGCCGCGGGAACTCAAAGACCGTGGGCTCAGGATAGGTGTTGAAGGCCGAGGGCTCCAAAGAGGTCTCAGCGATACAGCGCTCCGGGTCTGGAAGCCCGTTTTTGGTCTCGCAAAGGTGGAGATAGACCGTGCCGTTGGCCTCCTTTTTGGTGAAGTAGAGGGCCACGGCGGTGAGCCAGCCGTTCTGGGCGTTGAGGAAGGTCTGGGCGATCTGGGAACCGTTGATGCTCTTGGTGACCTGACACAGATACCAGTAGGGGATCTCGATACAATCCCTCCAGAACCAGCGATAGCGCCAGTAGCGGTGCCAACGGGGGCTTTCCTGCCCCACTATCGTGCAGTTCTCGCTATCCTTGAGGAAGATTCTGCGATAAGGGTCTGGGATAGAAGGTCTCACATAGGCGATGCGCCACCAACGATAATTAGAACAGGGAAAGTAGATGGGGCCGTAGCGCCAGCGGCACCGGCTCAAGATGCCCTGCCGGAGGGTGAAGGTCTGGTACTGGTACTGGCTGATAGCCAGCTCTCCGGCGTAGCCCCGGGTGGCCAGACGCACCTCGGTTTCGAAGTCCGGAAGGA
>QOAM01000139.1 GCA_003978075.1 Thermodesulfatator sp.
ATAAAAATCACCCACTCTGTATGCCCCTCTAGGCCCTTAAAGAGATAGAAAAGCGAATTCATGTGCCCGGGAATGTGGCTGTAAAGACCAGTAAAGAGCTCACAGCCGAAGAAGAAGATGTTGGTGAGCAGGGCATAGGTAATGATCTTGCTCAGGGTATCAATGGCCTTGGGTTCCACCCGAAAACGCGAGACCTTCTGGGCGATGAGAAGGGCGATCAGCAGAAGCGCCGGCCCGGAACAGAAGGCCGAGGCCAGAAAACGAGGAGCCATAATGGCCGTAAGCCAGAAATGCCGACCCGGAAGACCCGCGTAGAGAAAGGCCGTTACCGTGTGAATGCTGAAGGCCCAAGGGATAGAAAGATAGATAAAGGGCACTACCCACTTGGGATATTTGGTGCCCTTATACTCTCCGTGCAAAGCCGCCCAGCCACAGATCACATTAAGGGCCAAATAGCCGTTGAGCACGATCATATCGTAAAAGAGCATGGAATGCGGGGTGGGATGAAGCAACACATTGAAAAGCCGGTGCGTTTGTCCGATGTCCACGATAATGAAAAGAAGGCACATGATCACCGCGGCAATGGCTAGAAATTCCCCAAAGACCGTCACCGGCCCAAAGACCTTGTGGTTGTGAAGGTAATAGGGAAGCACCACCATCACTCCCGAGGCTGCCACCCCCACCAGAAAGGTAAATTGCGCCACATAGAAACCCCAGGAGACATCCCGGTTCATACCGGTGATCCCTAAGCCGTACTGGAGCTGGGCGAAAAAGGCCAGAAAACCTATGCCCACTAAGGTCAAAAGGAAAAACACCCATAACCAGTATTTCCGACTCCCTACAAAGGCCTTTTCAAACATGGCTCACCCCTCTCGCACAAGTTTTTAGCCCAAGAGATAAAAGACCGAAGGCCCGGTCCCTAACTCAGGCTTCCGGCGGATGGAAAACCGGCTGCGCAAGACCCGCGAGATCTCCGAGTTCTCGTCCTCGAGATCCCCGAAGATGAGGGCCCCACACTTACAAGCCTCCACACAAGCCGGCTTCTGCCCTTTCTCCAACCTCTCGTAACAGAAAAGACACTTCTCTACTACACCTTTCATCCGCGTGGGAAATTCAGGGTTGGGATCTTCGATGTAAGGACGAGGATCTATCCAGTTAAAACTCCGGGCCCCGAAAGGACAAGCCGCCATACAGAACCGGCAGCCGATGCAGCGGTGATAATCCATCATCACGATCCCGTCTTCGCGCTTGAAGGTGGCCTGCGTGGGACAGAGACGCACACAAGGGGGATGCTCACAGTGGTTGCAAAGGAGGAGGAAGGACTTGCCCTTCAACAAAATATCGTTAAACTCGTTAGGCTTGTCCGGAAAGACGTGCTCAAACTCGTCCTTCCAAATCCACTTAATTTCCTTTTTCTTATCCGGGATCTGCGGCACATTGTGCACGTGGTGACAGGCCTCGATGCAATCCCGACAATCCGGATGCTCCCAACACTTACGTAAGTCGATGGCCAATCCCCACCGCCGGGCCGTTAAGGCCCCCGGAGGAGGCGTGTACTCCCGGGCCTTGACTTCCTTGTTCATAAAACCCGGGACCGCACCGGCCACCGCCGCTGAAAGACCCACAAATTTGAGAAAATCTCTCCTTTTCATCCTTCCTGGCCTCCCTTAGAGATTAAGGCTCACCATGCTCGGCCTCTTCCGAAGACGCCTGCACCGCCTTCAACTTGGGCGGGATCTTGAAAAGCCGAAGGAGGAACGAGGGCTGAGGAGTCTTAAACTTCTTCATCTCCGGAGGGATGTGACAATTCCAGCAATAAGGCTGTACCGCCGCGTAGGTATGACAACGATCACAAAACTTGCTCTTATCATGATGACACTTCATACAACCATTCTGCAAACCGATCCAATGGCGCGAACCATCAGAAGAGACATAAATGCGCATCCCCTCGCGGATGGCCTTGTTCCGCCAGACATTGAGAAGCTGCATGTGCTGAGAACGCATATACTCCTTGGACTCCACACACTTACCCTTGGGGAGCTCCGGATTGGGCGGGGGAACACTCTTGCCATGGCCCCACCAGATGGGAAAGGCCACAAAGAGAACGAAAATAATTATACCCGGGATAACTTTGTCGCGGTTATACATTTTCCTCCTCCTCTACCCCTTTTAAAGGCCGAAAACGAAGGTCCATCGTCCGCTTCTTTTCCCCTGGGATAACTAGGGCATTACCCACCAGTTCATGCACCCCACCCACACTTACCGCCGGCACCCAGTACTCCATAAGGGCAGGAAACACGGCTCGATCAATGGCACACATGCAAACCAGATGATTGACTCCGTACTTCTCGTGCACATACTCCACGGCGTTGGCCCGCGGGAACCCTCCCCGCATGCGCATCTCCAAAAATTCGTCCGTGTTGAGCCCCGCACCGCTCCCGCAACAGAAGGTCTTCTCCCGAATGGTGTTCTCCGGCATCTCATAGAAATTGTTGCATACATGCCGCAGGATGAAACGCGGTTCCTCAAAGATCCCCATGGCCCGCGAAGGATTACAGGAATCGTGAAAAGTCACCACAAAATGGTCGTTACGGCTGGGATCCAGCTTCAACTTATTGTGGGCGATGAGATCCGCCGTAAATTCACAGATATGCACGATCTTAGTGCTCTTGGCGTGTTCAAAGACCGTGCCCGTAATGGGGGACTTGGGCACCTCCAGATTCTTGGGAGCCGGCCCCAGCATAGTATCCTCGTACTGATGCACCACCCGCCACATGTGCCCACACTCCCCACCCAGGATCCACTTAACCTTCAAGCGTTCGGCCTCATGATAGATCTTGGTGTGGAGCTTGCGCATCTTTTCATGAGAGGTGAAAAGACCAAAGTTCCCACCCTCCGAGGCGTAAGTACTCATGGTCCAGTCCAGATCCAGATAGTGGAAAAGTAGAGCATAGCCCATAAAGGTATAAATACCGGGATCGGCGAAGAAATCCGCCGAGGGGGTTACGAAGAGGATCTCTGCCCCTTTGCGGTTGATGGGTACCTCCGGTCGGATCCCGGTGATCTCCTCCACATCATCCAGGAGAAATTCTATGTTCTCCTTGATGGTGTGCGGCTGAAGACCAATGTGGTTACCAATCTCCTCGGAGAAACGCACCGGCTTGAGGATCCAGTCGATATTCACCCCTATCTCGTGGAGAAGCTCCCGAGCTAGAATGGTGATCTCCGCCGTGTCAATCCCGTAAGGGCAAAAGACCGAACAACGCCGGCACTCCGTGCACTGATAGTAGTAGTAAAACCACTCCTTAATTACATCGTAAGTAAGGGGTCTGGCCCCAGCCAACCGCCCGAAGAGTTTCCCGCTGCGGGTAAACTCCCCTTTGATTACCGAACGCAAGAGCTCTCCGCGCAAGACCGGCATATTTTTGGGATCCCCACTGCCCAGGAAGAAATGACACTTGTCCGCACAGGCCCCGCAACGCACACAGATGTCCATGAAGAGCTTAAAGGTCCGGAAACGCTCCATCCGGTCCTTAATAGCGTTGAGGATGATCTCCTTCCAGTTGGGGGGGAGCTTCCAGTCTTCCTCGTAAGGCTGCCACTTCCGCGGATTGGGAAGCCCCAGATCCCGAACTACATCCGGCTCCGCCGCATAACAGTAAGTCCCCGGACGAAACTCCGGCCGGGTGTCCATCCAGTGCTTTTCCGGCATCTCATCGTAATGCACACCCTTCAAAAGCTCGTCTCTTTTAGGTAAGGCCATGGCTCAACCCCTCACTTAGGATTTCTTTTCCTTGTAGCAATCTTCATCTATCGGCTGACCACTATCAATCAACTTATCCTTAAACTTCTCCTGCCACTCACAGTAAGTGAGGAACTTGGGCGGTACTCCCTCCCACCAAGGATTGATGTGCCGCACACGACGGTTGTCGTTGGGGAGATTTCGCGTGGGACTGAAGAAGACCCCCACCATGTGGACCAACTTGCTGAAGGGGAAATAGGCCGCCAGCATGCTCACGAAGAAGATGTGTACATAAAAGATGAGCCCGATACCCTTGGGGACCTTGGGATGAAGTGTGGCCAACCCCAAGGTGAGTTCCTTGACCGAGGCAATATCCACCCTCAGGAAATAGCGCATGAGCATCCCGGAAATAACCAACCCCAGGATGAGAAAGAGAGGGAAGTAATCCGAAGCAAGAGAAATATAATTTACCTTGGCGTCCACCAGACGCCTCAGGAGTAAGAAGGTAAGCCCTGCGAGAATGGTCACATCCGTAAGATAAAGGTGCGGAAGACCGATGTGGAAGAAGCTATCCACCGCATTCAAGGTCTGGATAAAACCCGGCACCGGATAGGAGAAAAGCCGCATGTGCCGCACCAGGATAATGAGAAAAGACCAGTGGAAGAGGATGGCCCCCAGCCAGAGCCACTTACTGGAACCCAGATAGAGCCTGCGCCCCCGGAGATCCGCCCGCAGGTTCCGGAAGAGACTCCGAAAGGCCAGGACCTCTAAGGCCATCCTCAAGACCACCTCAAAATTGTTGGCCGGGCTCTCCAGACGACTGTGCTTAATCCAAGAGAGACTCTTCTGCTGTCCACAGGTAGTGGTGATCTTAAAAGGCACCGGAGACTTGGCCCAGTTCACCATCCGCCAGATCAAACCGAGCACAAAAATGAGAAAAGCCGCATAGGGGATTACCACCCCAAACAGGGTGTAGAGCTTTAAAACCCCTACCCCTAACCACACTACCAGGACCATCCCAATCACGGCTATTAAAGCAGCTGCCACATTCATAAGCCTCAACCCCTAATGTGGATTTTCTTTTTCTTCAAGAGGAGCCTGCGCCGCCAGGCTCCCCTCCCTTTCATCATAGATATATCCTGCCCTTTTGAGAAGGAGAAAAAGTCGCCCCTTCCACTCCTGAAACTTGATCTCGTTGAGTTTCTCGCGGGCCGCCAGGTAGTGATTGAAGGCCCGCAGGGTAAGGGCATCGATGTAGTCCTCCACCTCCAACAACCCCTCCGGGCCAAAACGCCCCAAGATCTCCTCCCCCGCTACTTCCCGCACCGCCGATTTCAGGAAGAAAAGAAAAGCTAGCCCCTCCGAGGGCTTGCGCCCCTGAATGGCCTCGATCTTGATCAGCCGGTCCAAGTAATAATCCGCCTTCTCCCAGGAAAACTCCTCCTCCCCCAAAAGACTCACCAAGCCCTTCAACCCCTCTTCCAGACGATGGGCCAGAGGATTCTCAAAACGATCTACCTCACGCTTAAAGAAAGCCACGGTTTCTTTGGGAAAAGTGGCATACACCTTGTCCCGCAAGGTCTTGAAGATCTCCTTCCCGCGCCCTTTGAGGATCTTCCTCGCCCTGATCGACATGACTCTCCTTTTAAAAGCAAAAAGACCTGCAATTGTCAAGCGGACTTAGGAAAAGTTCAAATCAATAACGGACTTTTAAAGGGTTATTTTCCAGCTTATCTCTTTTTTTTGTTCGCAAGATCCTCTAAACCTCTCCAAGACGAGAGAGCCTCCGGAGGGCCGAAAGCCGATCTCTTTCGCCCAGGCGGGCCCGCCGTAGGGCCTCCTCGAGAAAAGCCACCGTTTCCTCGTAGGTGCAGCGATCTACGGGAAAGGGGTGTCCGTCTTTACCCCCGTGGGCAAAGGCGTAGCGGGCGGGGTCTTCCCGGGAGGCCTCCACTCGGAAAAGGAGTTCGGCGGTGAGGGTCAGGGCCCTCAGGGCCCGCGGGCCCATTCCCCGCAAGAGGAGAAGCTCTCGAAAGTCCCGGGGAGGACGCTCGTAGGCCGTAAGGAGGACCTTCCGCAGGCCCCGAGGATGAAGGTCCCTCTCGGTAAGGCTGTGGCGAGCCGGAAGGCTCAGACAGGGGAGCCGGGCCATCTCCCGCAGGAGTCTTTCTGGGGGTTCCTGCAAGAGCTTACATAGGCAGGCCCGCACCGGCCGACTTTGTCGGGCGGTAAGATCCAGGACCTCCGTCTCTTTACGGGCCGCGGCGATCCCGCTGTGGGGGGTCTCCACCAGGTCCGAAAGTTCTCCGGAAAACCAATGATAGCGCCGGGCGAAGCCGGTAGCCTGGTTCAGCCCCTGCTGGATCACGGCCCAGTCTCCCTCCACGGTGAACACAAAGAGGTGGTGATAGAGCTGATAGCCGTCCTGGAGGGCGTTGTTGTCCACCTTGGCTGTAAGGCGCGAAATCTCCGTAAGTTCCCGGAATTCTTCCGGAAGCCCTGCTCGCTCGGCGGCAGAAAGGATTTCTTCCGGGGTCCTCAGACTGGCCCGGGCCTTGCCCCCGCAGACGAAAACCCCGAGCTCAAGCGCAAGGGGCCTTAGGGCCTCCTTCAGGGCCCCGCAGACCGTGGTGGTGAGCCCAGAGGAATGCCAATCGAAGCCCAGGAGACACCCCAGGGCCTGGAACCAGAAGGGATCGGAGAGCCGTCGCAGAAACTCCCGACGTCCGAATTCCTCCAAGATCACCAGAGAGAGGGCCCGGGCCAGGCGCACCATGCGCTCGAAGAGCCAGCGCGGGGCCCGTCCGCCGTGCAAAGGGAGATCCGCCACCCCGGTGCGTCTCATAGTCCCTCGCGTTCGGCCAAGGCCTGAGCCATCTCTTCCAGGATGCGCTGGGCCACGCCCACGCACACGGCCGCCACATGGATGCGGCCTTTTTCCAGCCGCAGTGAAATGCCGTCGACGACGGTCTGCTCACCGCGGCGGTGGCGAATGTCGATGGCTTCCAGTGCTGGCGGGGTCTCCTTCATGGCGGGGCATAGTGTACCGAACCGGCGCGGTCGCGACTCGGACTGATCGTCCGCGTGGTCTGACGCAGCGTTTGCCACTAGTCCCCGTTTTTGCGCCGTTGCTCCGCTCCGGCACGATCTGC
>QOAM01000032.1 GCA_003978075.1 Thermodesulfatator sp.
TCCCAGCTTCTTCACCCGTTCTTGGGGGGTAATGATCTCCGTGATGCGCACCCCGAAGCGCTCGTTGACCACCACCACCTCTCCCCGGGCCATCAGGCGTCCGTTCACGTAGATCTCCACCGGCTCCCCGGCCATCTTGTTCAGCTCAATAATGGACCCCTGGGTAAGCTTCAGGAGGTCGTTCAGGATCATCTTGGTGCGTCCGATCTCCACCGAGACCTCCAGCGGGATGTCCAGGATGAGTTCCAGATCCGGATGGGCTCCAGCGGAAGGGGTAGCCTCCTGGAACTCTTCCAGCTTGGCCGGCTCGGCGGCTGGGGCCTCCTTCGGGGCTTCCTCCCCCTTTTCTCCGCCTTCCACCCCGGCCTCCTTCAGGGCCTCCTCCCACATGGCCATGAGATCTTCCTCGCCCCCGCCTGCTGCCGCGGACTCCTCGGCCTCTTCCGCAGGGGCCGCGGCCTCCTGCGTCGGCTCTTGGGCCTCTTCCGGCCTCTCCTTCTCTTGCACCTCTTCGGCCATCTCTACCCCCTCCCTTAGGCCTCCACCTTCACAAATTCCTTGACCCTTACCGCCTTGTATCCCTTAAAGACCCCGAGATCCCCCAGGATTTTGGGCCGGCCTTCCACGGTAACCACCACCGGATCCTCCACTTTGCTCTCCAGCACCAGCACATCCCCCGGCTCCAGCGAAAGGAGGTCCCGGATGCGCAGACGGGCCTGCCCCAGAAAGGCCCGCAGGGTGATCTCCGCGGAAAAAAGGATCTCTTCCAGCTGCTTGCGCCAATAAGGATCGGTGGCCTCCTCCGTCTGATAGGGGGCGTAAAGCTTGCTCTTTACCGGCTGAAGCATCCCCAGGGAATAGCAGAAGACGATCCTGCCCTGAAGTCCCTCCACATCCACCTCGAAGTTGCAGACCACCACGGTCTCTTCCGGCTGAAGAATCCGGGCAAACTGGGGATTGACCTCCCCTCGCACATACTTGGCCTTCACCGGCTGAATGCCCTTCCAGGCCCTCTCTAGCTCCTGAAAGATGTGCGTAACCACGCGCCGGATGAGACGTTGCTCTATGGGGGTAAATTCCCGCCCCTCCACCTTGATGAGTTTCCTTTCCCCGCCCCCGAGAAAACGCTCCACGAAGGCGAAGACCAGGGGGGCGTCGATGACCAGAAGGGCCTGGCCCCGCAAGGGCTCCAAACGGAAGATGTGGATGGAAGTGGGGACAGGAATGCGGTTCAAGAAGTCCCGAAAACGCTCCATCTGGATGGGCGTAGCCGTCACCTCCACCATCTCCCGCAGGAGAGAAGAAAAACCCATGCGCATCCCCCGGGCCAGGTGCTCGTTGATCACCTCAAAGCCGGGGATCTTGATCCGGGTGGAGATGGCGTAGTTGCGGAAGTCAAAGGGCTTGACCCCCTCCACCTCTTGGGTCTCGGGGGTGAGATCCAGCTCCCCTCCGCTCATGCCCGCCAAAAGGGCGTCGATCTCCTCCTGGGAGAGGATCTTCTCCATGGCTTACTCCACCACAAACTGCACGAAATACACCCCGCGGATCTTGCCCGGGCCGAGGAGTTGATTGAGCTTATTCATGATCTCGAAGCGGAGTTCGGCCTTTCCCTCCGGGGCCAGGACCTCCTCCACAGTCTTGGAAGAAAGGATCATGATGATGGTGTCGTTGATCTGAGGAACGCGGTCGTTGGCCTCGTTTAAGGTCTGGTCGTCCTTGAGCTCCAAGGCAATTTTCACCCGCAGATACCTTCTCCCCGTAGGATCAGCCAGGTTGACCACAAAGGGATTGAGCTGCAAAAAGGGACCGGGCTTATTTTCTTCCTGAGAGGGCTGGGCCTTGGTCTCCTCCGGGGGAGGGGCCTTTTTGGCAAAGAGAAAGAAATAGGCCGCCGCCCCGGCCCCTACGAGAAGCACCAACCCCAGGATCAAAAAGATGAGGAGCTTGCCCTTGCCGCCCTTCTTTTCTTCCTTCTCCTCGGCCATGATTCCCTCCTCGAGCCGGATTTTTCGCAATCATCATACCATTCCTTTCCCTCTCTCCCCGGAGGCCTTCTAACCCGCTTTTCTCTGCTTTTCCGGGGGAAGCCTTCGTCAACCTCCTGACGGCAGATCGTCAAAAAACACCCCTTCCAGAGCAAGGAGGCGAAGTTTCCGGGCAAGGCCCGCGGAAAAACCCCCGGGGCCCCGAATCCCCACCACCCGGTGGCAGGGGAAAAAGAGGGGAAGGGGATTTCCTTTCAGGGCCTGTCCCACAGCCCGGGCCGCCTTGGGGTGCCCTACCCTTTGGGCCAGCCACCCGTAGGTACGCACCTCTCCCCGAGGGATCTCTCGCAAGCTCTCCAGCACCCGCCGCCTGAAGGGAGAAACCTCCAGACTCCAGGGCCAGTCCGGATAATCTTTCTCTCCCCGGAGATAGGCCTCAATCTCCCGGCCGAGACCTTCCTGGATCTCCTGCGGAACCCTGGGAAGTCTCTCCCAGCCCTCCAAGGGATCAAAGCTCACCCGGACCAGGCGTTCCCCCTGGAGAACAAAATAGAGCCTTCCCTCCAAAAAAGGCCAACTTGCCCTCCCCCGTTCCTCGGACATAATTTAAAGATAAATTCCCGAGAGGAGGGAGAAAATGGCCCTTAAAGTGAAGATAGAGGGGAAGACCCTGGAGGTGGTCCAGGGTGACCTCACTGAACAAGACACCGAGGCCATCGTGAACGCGGCCAACGAACGCCTTATCCCCGGAGGAGGAGTAGACGGGGCCATCCACCGCAAGGGTGGGCCTTCCATTGCGGAGGAGGCCCGCAAGATCGGCCACTGTCCCACGGGCTCCGCGGTGGTCACCGGGGCCGGGCGCCTCAAGGCCCGTTATGTGATCCACGCCGTAGGACCGGTTTACAAGGACGGGCGCAGCGGGGAGGCCGAGCTCCTGGCCAGCGCCTATCGAGAGTCCCTTAAGCGGGCCACGGAACTAGGGCTCTCCTCCGTAGCCTTTCCCTCCCTTTCCACCGGGGCCTACGGTTATCCCCTGGAGGAGGCCGCTCCGGTGGCCCTCTCTACCATTCTGGACTACCTTCAAGAACACGACAGGCCCTCCCTGGTGCGCATGGTCCTTTGGGGGGAAAAGGCCTACCGCACTTACGCCGAGGCCCTCAAGAGGCTGGCTCAGGAAAGGGGACTCTCCCTGGAAGGGGACTAAAGGCGGCGCTGGTAGCCCAGGGCCTCCATGAGCTCCTCAAAGATGGCCCGAAGCTCGACAAAGGCCTCCTTGTCCCCTCCCCGGTCGGGGTGGAGGACCTTGGCCCGCTCTCGAAAGAGCTTGAGGAGTTCTTTGCGGGAAAGGCGGGAGAGGGCTTCAGGGGAGAGGCCGAAGTAACGGGCCGCCCGCTCCAGGGTCTCCTTGCGGGCCCAATGTGTAGCCCGGCGCTCCTCAAACATCCGCCGGGTCCCTTCAGTGGTATCAAAGTAAAGGATCACGTAACGGGAAAGGTACTCCCGCAGGACCTCCTCCTCGGAAAGACCCATACGAAAGGCCTCGTCTTGGGCCACCCGGCAGACCGCAGAAAGAAAGGCCTCATCCAGCTCCTGCTGAAGCCGGGCCTCCGGGACAAAACGGGTGAGACGTCCGGGGAAATAGTCCCAAAGGGCAAAGGCCGCATAGATGTAAGAGACCACCTCTCGGGGACGCAAACGGTCCTCCAGCTCCCAGAGGAACTGCTCGATTTCGTCCCGGCTTTTGTCCCTCAAACGGTTGAGAAACCAGAGCGGACGACCGAGCATCCGGGGGCTGAACCCCCCCAGCTTGAGAAAGACCAGGCGCCTCTTATCAAACGGATGATAGGTTTCCTGGAGCCGCATCTGCTCCTTGCGCGAGGGCCGCGGGGCCCTCTTTTCCGAACGGGTAATATAGGGCCAGAGTCTTTCCCGGATCTCCGGCCGCACAAAGCGCAGAAAGAGCCGCTCAAGCTCCCATTGATCCGTCTCCACCCCCTGCTCCCGAAGTTCCTCCTCCAGCTCCGGATCCACATAGAAGCTCACCCCTCCCGGGTAACGGATAAAGTCCCCGGGGTCCTCTCCCAGGTCAAAAAGATCCCTTGCGCGCCAGAAAGGCCCCTGCTTTTCGGAGACCCGAAGGTAATACCGAAAACCGCCGCGGCTGCGCTTACGAGCTAAATACACGGAAAAGAGCGGGGGGCCGAGCCCCCCGAAGTTTTCAAAAATTAGACCTCCTGGACCGTAATGGAACCCGTGGGGCAGACCTCCACACAGGTCTCACAGCCCAGGCAATCCTCCGGACGGGCCACTACGGGCTTGCCGTCCTCGCCCTCGTCGTAGACCTGCGCCGGGCAAGCGTTGATGCACTCCTGATCGGCCTGGCAGGTGTCATAGTTGATCGTGATCTCGAACATAGCTCCCTCCTTTTTAGATTTTTAAGTGATTTTTGGCCATCCCCCTCTCTAGAGAGAGGGATTTACCCCACACCTTCCTTTCCTCAAGGCTCTCCAAGGCCCGAAGCCAGCCCTCCAGCCAGGCCGGACTACTGGCCGCATGGACATGAGTATAGGTACCCAAGGCCCTCCTGTAAAGGATCCCGTCGCGCCGACCGTCAAAGCCGTAGCCCCGTTCCACCTCCAGGACAAATTGAGGCCCCTCGTCCACCCTGGTGGGGACCGAATAGTGGAACTCGTGCCCCTGAAGGAGGAGCCCCTGCGGGTAATAGGGATTAGGCTCCCGGACCCTCACCAGGGTATAACCGTGTCCTGCCGGTCTTTCCCGCACCTCAAAATCTACCGGAAAGACTCCACACATGGGATAAGCCCGTCCCTTCCAGGCCAGAGTCCGCCCCAGATAGAGGATGCCCCCGCATTCCGCATAAAGAGGAAGCCCGGCCTCAGCGGCCTCCCGCACATCCTTCATCAGAGAACGATTCTCGGAAAGGGCCTCGGCCTGGGTCTCGGGAAAGCCCCCTCCCAGATAAAGGGCCGAGACCAGAGGCAAGCGTCCCTGCCGCAAGGCATCAATAAAGACCAACTCCGCCCCAGCCAGGGCCAGGACTTCTAGGTTCTCCGGATAGTAAAACTGGAAGGCCTCGTCCCGAAAGACCCCGATCCGGATCCCTGAAAGCCATCCCCCCTTGAGAAAGAGCGGCTCCTCCGGCACCTCAAGGGGGGGCACCCTGCGGGCCACCTCCATTATCCGGTCCACATCTACCCCTGCTAGGGCCTTCTCCAAGGTCTCAAAGAGCCGTTCCTCCACCCCATATTCTTGCCAGGGGACCAAACCTAGATGCCTTTCTGGAAAGGGGATGCGGAGCCGGGGAACCGCCCCCAAGACCGGCACCCCGGTGTAGTGCTCGATCACGCGGGTGATGATATTTTCGTGTCGGGCCCGGGCCACCCGATTGAGGACCACCCCGGCCAGAGACACCTCCGGATCAAACACCTGAAAACCGCGCACCACCGCCGCCAGAGTCCGAGTAACCTTGGTGCAGTCTAAGACCAGGATTACCGGAGCCTCCAAAAGGCGGGCCAGACGGGCCGTGGAACAGGTCCCTTCGAGATCCACCCCGTCGAAAAGGCCCCGATTCCCCTCGATTAGCGCCAGATCCGCCCCGGAAGCCCCCAGACGAAAGACCTTGAGAAGCGCCTCTCGATCCATAAGAAAAGGATCTAGATTACGACAGGGCCTCTGCGCGGCCCGAGAGAGCCATCCGGCGTCAATGTAGTCCGGACCCTTTTTGAAAGGGGCCACCCGCCAGCCTTCCTGCAGCAGCCGGCGCACCAGGGCCAACGTAAAAAGGGTCTTCCCCGCTCCTCCGCGCTGGGCCGCCACCACTATCCGCGGTAAAGACCAGCTTCCCATGACCCTATGGAGTTTAGCCCCTCTTTTCTAGATTGGCAAAAAGAAAAAAGCCCGGAGATCCTTAATCTCCGGGCTCAAAAAGTTAAAATTTACCATCAAATTCTGGAACAGCAAACATCCCACTTGCTACTCTAACTCGATGAACATTCTTCTTACTCCAAGAACAAATAAAGCAAATCATGCACGACAAGATCAATCAATTCTTCACTTAACGGAATATTAACACCGTTTATTTTCAAAAAAGAATTATCAGGTTTAAAATCCTCAATTCCCTCCTCTTCATCATATTTTATATCTATTTCGACATTATATGGACTATCATTTACAGCAAAAGTCATCCTCCCATAAATCCGAGCTAATCCATTACTCTCATCTTCCTCTTGATGTAGCACTCCATTAATAACAGTTGAGGGTAAAGGAGAAAAATTATGGTAAGATTGCGTACAGGTAAAATGCGAATCATAATCCCAACCTCTTATATTCATTACTTCATACTCGCAATCTATTGTAATATTGCCTCCAAAATATCCTTCTAAAGTACCATGAAAGCTAGCTGCATAAGATAAACCAACTATAACAACAGATAAAAACACCATCACTATCCATCCAATTCTTTCCATAAAACCTCCCTTTTTACTTCTTATGTCTTTATGTTTATTGTATGGTTCTAATGATCACAAAAATTTACCTCAAGCCGCGCGGGCCTCTTTGACCGAAATAGCAATCTTGAAGAGGACGGTCATGATGAGAAAGCCCAAGGCCCAGATCCCTAAACAGATGAGGAGCTCCGGCACCGTGGGCCGATAGGGAGTAACCGTCTCAAAGGGCGTAGGAGTAAAACCGCCCATGAGAAGCCCGATACCCTTGTCGATCCAGGCCCCGATGAAGAGCATCACGCAGGCTAGAACCAGAGTATTAATATTGCGGCGCAGGGGTGGAATAACCAGCATCAAGGCCGCACTTGCCATAAGGAG
>QOAM01000086.1 GCA_003978075.1 Thermodesulfatator sp.
GTATTGATGAGGAGGCTTCGGGAGGGTGGGTATGAGGGGAGTTATAGGGAGGTGATGGGGGATCTTGAGCGGCTGAAGCTGGTGGAGGTTAAGGTTGATGGGAGGAGATATTTGGTAAGGACGGAGCTTGAGGGGAAGGCGTACGAGGCATTTAAGGCGGTAGGGATGAGGGTGCCGGGGAAGGTCTTTGAGGTGGAGGAGGGTGTTGTGGAACGTAGGGGTAATGTGTCCGGAAACCGTTGATACAAGCGAATTTTTTTGTTTGGGCTGTCAAACTTGGGTTATAAATTAAGCTTGAAAGTTGCTCAAAGGTCTCATATCTACTATTTTTACCCGGATTAATAACAGAAAAAAATTTTGAAAAAAATTTTAGTTTTTACTTTGAACTGAGGTTTGAGGGGAGGATTTTTGGAGAGCCCACAGGAGCTGTCTGCAAAAGCCCTGGATGACCCTTACCTCTTGAGCGGTGAGGTCTAAACGGGAGAGAAAACGGCGCACAGTAGTCATCCAGAGGATCTCATTTTCGTGAGGAATATAATCAATGCTTTTAAGGGTCTCGCGAATAATCTCGTACATGATTTCCAGTT
This sequence comes from Thermodesulfatator sp., assembly GCA_003978075.1. Lineage (GTDB taxonomy): Bacteria > Desulfobacterota > Thermodesulfobacteria > Thermodesulfobacteriales > Thermodesulfobacteriaceae > Thermosulfurimonas_A. The sequence goes on from QOAM01000086.1 coordinate 588, forward strand.
CCCTCAAGGTGGCCAGCCGGGGTTTGGAAATTTCTACTTCCGCAGAAGCGCAAAAGATTTCGTAAAGCACAATAACTACTGCCTGAGCCACATTGAGGCTCGCAGCCTCGGTGGTGGGAATAGTAATTACCGTATGGCAGTGATAGAGGTCCTCGTTAGTGAGCCCCCATTTTTCATTTCCAAATAGAATGGCCACTCGGTTATTTTGCGAGAGATCCACTATGCGGGGGGCAATCTCGCGCACCGTTTCGTAGACCTTGCGTTGTCTTCCCAAACGGGCGGTAGTACCTACTACATAGTGAAAATCTTCCAAAGCAGTGATCAAGTCGTCGCAAATACGCATCCTCTTTAGGAGGGGAAGCCCACTACGGGTGGCCATAGCCTTCATTTTTTCCGGATGGAGGTCCCGTGGGCGCACCAAGATGAGGTTGGGCACTCCGAAGTTGGCACAGGCCCGGGCCGCGGCCCCAATGTTTTCCGGATAGATGGTTTCCACTAAGATCACGGCTAGGTTCTCCAACCGCGCTCGCAGATGTTTAGTCTTCACCCTCACCTGCATGGTCCTTTACCTTTTCTCTGGAGCTTCCACCAATTATTTCCAAGGATTACCCAAAACTCTTGATATGCATAGGATTCTGATGTCCAGAAAAAGATGCTTCCCATTCATATACACTAAATTTACCCCTTATTTAAACTAGCAAAACAATCTTTTTTAGGGCCTCTATATTGAGCGGTGTTGCCTTCAGCCATTTTCGCTTGGCTGTGGCCTCCCTTTTCCCGTCGAGACCTTTCGGTTAGGGTTGAAGGAAGAGAATTTCTGCACTAAAGGAGGGAGGATGCGACTTTCGCGCTATTTTCTGCCCACCCTGCGGGAGGACCCTTCAGAGGCCGAGGTAGTGAGTCACAAGCTCATGTTGCGGGCAGGGATGATCCGCCGCCTGGCCTCGGGGATCTATACCTGGCTCCCCTTGGGGCTACGGGTCTTGCGCAGAGTGGAAAACATCATCCGAGAGGAGATGGATCGGGCCGGGGCCCAAGAGATCCTTATGCCCCTGGTGCAGCCGGCAGAACTATGGCAGGAGACCGGCCGCTGGGGAAACTTCGGCCCGGAGCTCTTGCGTTTTAAGGACCGGCGAGAGCACGAATTTTGCCTCGGCCCCACCCACGAGGAGGTGATCACCGACCTAGTGCGCAAAGAAGTCCGCTCTTATCGGGATCTTCCCCTGATCCTCTACCAGATTGCTCCCAAATTCCGGGACGAGATCCGTCCGCGTTTCGGGGTCATGCGGGCCCGGGAATTTCTCATGAAAGACGCCTACAGCTTCGACGCCGATGAAAAAGGACTCGAGCGGAACTATCGCCTGATGTACGAGACCTACACGAGGATCTTCCGGCGTTGCGGGTTGCGCTTTCAGGCAGTACTGGCCGACACCGGTGCCATCGGAGGAAGCGAATCCCACGAGTTCATGGTGCTGGCCGACACCGGGGAAGACCGGCTGGCCGTCTGTGAGGCCTGTGGATACGCTGCCAATGTGGAGCTGGCAGAGGTCAAACGTCCCTATGCCTATGCGGAAGAGCCGGAAAGGCCCCTCAAGAAGGCGGCCACTCCCGGGGTAAAAAGTGTGGAGGAGGTGGCGGCATTTTTGGGCGTTTCCCCGCAAAAACTGGTCAAAACTCTCCTTTTTCGAGCCGGGAAAGAGGTGGTGGTAGTCCTCATCCGGGGAGATCTCGAGCTCAACGAGGTAAAGTTGCGCAACCTCTTGAGGGTGCCGGCGGTGGAGATGGCCGACGCGGAGACCGTGGAACGGCTTACCGGGGCCCCGGTGGGTTTCGCCGGGCCTGTGGGTCTTTCCGGAGTGCGGCTCCTGGCCGATCTTTCGGTACGAGGACTCAAAAATTTTGTTACCGGGGCTAACCAGGCTGATGCCCATTATCTTAATGTAAATTACGGGCGAGACTTTCCCGAACCGGAGTTTTACGACCTCTCCGTGGCCCAGGAGGGGGATCCCTGTCCCCGTTGCGGAAGGCCCTTGGACCTCACCCGAGGGATCGAAGTGGGGCATATCTTCAAATTGGGAACAAAATATAGTGAAGCCATGGGGGCCACCTTTCTGGACCGCCAAGGGCGGGAGCGACCCTTGGTGATGGGCTGCTACGGGATAGGGGTAGGGCGCACCGTGGCTGCGGCCATTGAGCAGAATCACGACGAAAACGGCATCATCTTTCCCCGAGAGATCGCCCCCTTCCAAGCGCTCATCCTCACCCTAGGGCCGGAACAGGCGCTTCTTGAGGCCTCGGAGAGGCTTTACCAGGAACTCCAGACCCAGGGAGTAGCGGTCCTCTGGGACGATCGTGACGAACGGCCAGGGGTAAAATTCAAAGATGCCGACCTCATCGGCATTCCCTATCAGATCATCGTGGGAAAAAAGTTCCGAGAGACGGGTCGGGTGGAGCTCAAGGAAAGGGCCACCGGCCGGCGGGAGGAGATCTCGCCAGAAAGCCTGCCGGAGAAACTCAGCTCGTAGGAAACGAGGTCTCGATCATGTTGAAGGTAAAGCCCTGGCTAGAAAATTTGGTCCCCTATCCCCCGGGGAAATCCTTGGAAGAGTTGCGGCGGGAGCTGGGTTTGTCTGGCCCTGTCTACAAGCTGGCCTCTAACGAAAACCCCTTAGGGCCTTCTCCCCGGGCCCTGGAGGCCCTGGGCCAGGCCCTGAACCAGGTGCACCATTATCCCGAGGCCTCTTACCGCACACTGCGTCAGGCCCTAGGGGACCGTTTCGGGGTCTCTCCCGAAAAGATAGTCCTCGGAAACGGCTCTAACGAGATCCTGGAGCTCCTTTTACGGGCCCTAGTTTCCCCGGGAGAAGAGGTCCTCATGAGCAATCCCTCCTTTTTGATGTACGAGAAGTTGGCTCAGGCCGCGGGGGCTCGCCTCCAAAAGATCCCCCTGCGTGCCAAAAGGCACGACCTCAAGGCCTTTCTTGAGGCCACCACCCCCCGCACCCGTCTAATCTTTCTTGACCATCCCCACAATCCCACCGGTTCGGTTCTCACCGCTGAAGAGCTGGAGAACTTCCTCCGAGCCCTCCCTGCCGGGGTGCTGGTGGTCCTAGATGAGGCTTACGGAGAGTTTGTGCGGGAGCCCCGGGCGGCCCGGGGGATAGAGCTCTTCAAGAGCGGTTACGCTGTGGCGGTCCTCCGCACTTTTTCCAAGGCCTACGGCTTGGCAGGGCTACGTATAGGTTACGGGTTCCTGCCGGAGGACCTGGCCCGGGTTCTTAACGCCCTTCGTCAGCCCTTTAATGTGAATGTCCTGGCGGTGGTGGCGGCAGAGGCCGCTCTGGCCGACGAAGAGCATCTGCGGCGGACCCAAGAGCTCACCTGGGAGGGGCTGGATTACCTGAGCCAAGAGCTTTCAGCCCTGGGGCTAAAGCCCTACCCTTCGCAGGCCAACTTCCTCCTAGTAGAATGCGGCCGGCCGGCTCGGCCCCTCTACGAGGCCCTGCTGCAACGGGGTATCATCGTGCGTTCCATGGAGGCCTATGGCTTTCCGGAGGCCCTGCGCATCTCCGTAGGCCTTCCGGAAGAAAACCGGGCCTTGGTGGCCGCCTTGCGGGAGGTCCTCCGAGAGGCATGAAATCCCCAAGGATCGTGACCATTGACGGCCCGGCGGGAAGCGGCAAGACCACCGTGGCCCGTATGTTGGCCCGTCGTCTCCGCTGGCGATGGCTTGAGTCCGGGAGTCTCTACCGAGCTTTTACCTGGCTGGTACTCTTCCTGGAACCGGAACTTTTGAAAGCAGAGCCCTCTTCTGTGGCGAATTTTTTGAAAAAACATCTCCCGCACTTCCGTTTTGAGGTCTCGGAGCAAGGGCTTTTTCTCTCTTTTCAAGGGAGGCCCTTGAGGGAAGAGCTGCGTTTGCCGGAGGTAGAGGCCCGGGTCTCAGATGTAGCGGCTATGGCCGAAGTCCGGTCCTTGGTGAACGAGATCCTGCGGCGACTGGCCCGGGAGGGACCGGTGGTGGCGGAGGGCCGAGACATGGGTACCGTGGTCTTCCCTGAAGCTTCGGCCAAATTCTATCTCACTGCTTCGGCGGAGGTCCGCGCTAAAAGACGTCTGCGCGATTGGCAGGCCCGAGGACTCTCCCTGAGTTGGGAGGAGGTCTTGGCCAGCCTCCAGGCCCGTGACCAAAAGGACTCCTCCCGCAAGACGGCCCCTTTAAGTATCCCGGAAGGGGCCTATGTAATCGATACCTCGCTAAAAACCCCGGAAGAGGTCCTCGAAGAGATCCTTTCCCGCCTCCCTTGAAGCCGGTCCACTTCGGTGGTATAAGCTCTTAAAGTTTTTTTCTCTTTCAGGAGGGTGGGATGACCGAGATACAGGCCACGGAAGATTTTGAATTACTTCTTGAGCATCAGAACGAACCCGTCCATCTGCGCCGGGGAGCGGTGGTGGAAGGGCGGGTGCTTACCATTAATCCCGACTGGACCTTTGTGGACATCGGTTACAAGTCCGAGGGAATAGTGGCCACAGAGGAGTTACGGCGGGCAGACGGCACCCTAAGGGTGCAGGAAGGGGATCAGATTGAGGTGTTGGTGGAGCGGATTCGGGGCGAGGACGGTCTGGTACGGCTCTCTTTTGCCAAGCTCTTACAGTCTCGGGCTTGGGAGCGCATCCTTGCTGCCCAGAAAGATGGCCAAGTGCTCGAGGCCTATGTGGTGGAACCGATCAAAGGGGGGTTTGCGGTGGAAATCGAGGGTGTGCGGGCCTTTCTCCCCTTTTCGCACGCCTACTTAGAACCTCCGCGCGAACGCAACCAAATCGTGGGAAAGACCATAAAGGTAGAGGTCCTTTCCGCCTCCCGCCGCCGGAACAATGTGGTGGTTTCCCATAAAAATGTACTGGAGAAGGAAAGAGAGGCCCGCCGACGGGCCCTGCTGGAGTCCCTAGAAGAGGGAAAGGTAGTGGAAGGCACGGTAAGCAAGATCCTGGACTACGGGGTCTTCGTGGATCTCGGAGGGCTTGATGCCTTCATGCATCTTTCGGATCTCTCTTGGGGAAAAGTACGCCATCCGGAAGACCTCCTGCGCACCGGGGATCGTCTGCGGGTAAAGGTCCTCTCCGTGGATCGAGAAAAGGGTAAAGTGAAGGTGGGGCTCAAACAGCTCACCCCGGATCCTTGGGAAAAGGTGGCGGAAAAGTATCACGAGGGAGATCGGGTGAGCGGGCGGGTGGTGTCCCTCACCTCTTTCGGGGCCTTTGTGGAGGTAGAGCCCGGGGTGGAAGGCTTGATCCATATCTCTGAACTCTCCTGGACCAAACGTATCCGCCACCCGCGAGACGTCCTCTCCGTGGGAGACCAGGTAGAGGTGGTGGTGCTCAAGGTGGATCCCGAAGCGCGGCGGCTTTCCTTAAGCCTGCGCCAAGTGGAACCCAACCCCTGGGAGATCCTAGTGGAAAACATGCCCCCAGGTACGGTTATCGAGGCGCCGGTAAAAACTATAACGGATTTTGGAATTTTTGTGGAAGTAACCAAGGATATCGACGGTTTTATCCATATTTCTGACCTTTCTTGGGGACGGCTGGAACATCCCTCAGAAAAGTTTAAGCCTGGAGATATGGTCCGGGCGGTGGTTCTCAAGATCGATCCTGAAAGAGAGAAGCTGGCTTTAGGGATCAAACAACTCACCCCGGACCCCTGGACGGTGGCTCCAGAGAAGTATCCTGTAGGGAGCACGGTTAGCGGCCGGGTGACCAAGATCACCGATTTCGGGATCTTTGTAGAGGTGGAAGAGGGCCTGGAAGGGCTGGTGCATGTGTCCGAGATTAGTCAGGAGCGGGTGAAAGAGCCGGCCAAGCTTTTCGAGGTGGGGCAAGAGGTGAAGGCCAAGGTTCTGCGCATTGATCCGGAAAGAAAACGTCTCTCCCTTTCCATTCGGCGGTATCAGGAGGAGGCCGAAAAGGAGGCCTACCTAGGAGAAAGCACCGGACGGGCCGGAGTGACTCTGGGCGACTTCTTGAAAGAGGCCGCGCAATCCAAGTAGAGACCTTTTAGGGTCTCTAAAAATGCTACCTACATTAGT
>QOAM01000122.1 GCA_003978075.1 Thermodesulfatator sp.
CTGGAGCTGGACCCGGAAAACGCGGAGGCCATGGCAGGCTTGGCCTCTTCTCTTCTCAAATTGCGCCAAAACGAAGAGGCCCTGGACTGGGCCCTCCAGGCGGTGGGCCTGCGCTACCACTTCCCCCTGGCCCACTTCACTATCGGGGTGGTGCTCCACCGGCTGGGCTACCTCCGCGAGGCCCTCAAGGCCCTTGAGGTGGCGGTGCACCAGAACCCCAACTTCGTGGAAGCCTATCAGAGACTGGCCTACATCTACGAACGCCGGCTGGGGAGGAGGGACAAGGCCCTGGAATACAAGAGGCGGGCCCAGGAGGCCCGGAGAAATCTCCGAAGGCTCAAGAAGGAAGGAATCGGAGTCCTGGACGAGGAGACTCGGGCCAAGGTAGCCCTGACCTCCGACCTCCTGCCGGAAAAAGAGGCCGAAGGTGCGGGGGTTTTCGATCCGCGGAGGACCGTGGTTATCGTCTCCGGGCTCCCGCGTTCAGGCACCTCGCTCATGATGCAAATGCTTGAGGCCGGGGGCCTGGAAGTCCTCACCGACCACGAGCGCCCTCCGGACGAGAGCAACCCCAGGGGATACTACGAATACGCAAAGGCCAAAAATCTGAAAAAAGATGCTTCCTGGCTGGAAGAGGCCCGGGGAAAGGCGGTGAAGATCGTGGTCCCGGCCCTCTTTCACCTGCCTTTAGAAAGGGATCTCTCCTACCGGGTGATCTTCATGCTCCGCAACCTGGAGGAGGTCATCCGCTCCCAGGAGAAGATGCTCAAAAGGCAGGGGAAGAAGGCGGGGGAGAGATCCCGGATGCAAAAGGCCCTCCTAACTTATCTCCAGCAGAGCATAAAGTTCCTGGACCTGGCCGGGATTCCCGCCCTTTTTGTGGACTATCATCGGATCTTGCAAGATCCTCTCCGGGAGGCGGAAAGGATCAAGCGCTTCCTGGGGCGGGACCTGGAAGTGGAAAAGATGATCCGGGTGGTGGATCCCTCTCTTTACCGGGAGAGGCACGGTGAGCCTCCGGGAGGGGAATCCGCTTCCCCCTCCCGGACCTTGAGGAGGGCACTCTAAAAGAGACCTCCGCCGGCCTCCCGGAAAAAAGGGCCTTCGCTTTTCGTGGGAGCGGAGCCCCCACTTCCCTATCCAAGTGAAGTGGCCAGAGGCCTCCTTAGGCCTCGATCAGGCCGTACTCCTGGAGGATGGCCCGAAGTTTTTCCAGGTTGGCCTCGCTCATGAGGGCCAGGGGGAGCCGCACCGTGGGGCTTCCGATCCGTCCCATGAGGGCCAGAGCCGTCTTGGCCGGCACGGGGTTGGTCTCCAGGAACATGGCCTTAAAGAGGGGGTAGAGCTTGAGGTGCATCTTGCGGGCCTGGTCCCACTTGCCCTTGAGACAGGCCTCCATGAAACGGGCCATCTCCCGGGGCACCACATTGGCCGCCACGGAGATGACCCCGTGTCCCCCCAGGGCCATGAGGCTGTAAGCGGTGAAGTCGTCCCCGGAAAAGACCCGGAACTTGTTTCCGGTGAGGCGAAAGATCTCCGTGGCCTGTTTCATGCAACCCGTGGCCTCCTTGATACCGATGATGTTCCGGATCTTGGAAAGGCGGGCCACCGTCTCCGGGGCCAGGCTGACCGAGGTGCGACCAGGGACATTGTAAAGGATGATGGGCACCTTCACCGCCCGGGCCACGGCCTCGTAATGTCGGTAGAGCCCCTCCTGGGTGGGCTTGTTGTAATAAGGAGTGACCATGAGCACCGCGTCGGCCCCCATCTCCTGGGCCATCTTAGTGAGCTCGATGGAGACCGCGGTGTTGTTGGTGCCGGTGCCCAAGATCACCGGGACCTTGCCCTTGGCCTCCTTGAGGGCGATCTCAAAGACCCGGGCCTTTTCCTCCTTGGAGAGGGTGGCAGACTCACCGGTGGTCCCCACCACCACCAGGCCGTGGGTCTTCTCCTTGAGGTGCCAGCGCACCAGCTCCTGGAACCCCTCCTCGTCCACCGTGCCGTCCTCCTTGAAGGGGGTGACGATGGCCACGATGGAACCCTTGATGTCTTCCGGGCCGAAAGTCTTGCAGCTCCTTTTTCCGCAGGGCATGACCTCCCTCCTTATTTTTACTTTTTGATGACGCTCCGGGCCGGAAAGACCCCGGGGCCAACGGTGACGTTGGGCAGGACCAGGGAACCCGGGCCTAGAAAGGTGCCGGGGTTGGTCACGCTGTTGCAACCGGTCTGGACCCCATCCCCCAGCACAGCCCCCAGCTTGCGAAGACCGGTGTCCACCTCCTGCCCTCCCACCCGCACGCGGACGGTGCCCCGGGTCAGCCGGAGATTGGCCAGCTTGGTCCCGGCTCCCAGGTTGACCTCCCGGCCCAGGAGACTGTCGCCCACATAGGCGAAGTGACCGGCCTTGGCCCTGTCCAGAAAGAGGGCCCTCTTGACCTCCGTAGTGTGGCCGATGACGCAGCCTTCCCCGGTAAGCACCTCCCCTCGCACATAGGCCCCCTGTCGGACCTCGGTCCCGGGGCCGAGGAGGGTGGGTCCGTAAAGGAGGGCTCCGGGTTCCACCACCACCCCCGGAGAAAGCCCCACCTCCCGGTCCATGAAGACCGCTCCGGGAAAGACGAGGGCCGCTTCCGAAAGCTCCTCCCCCCGGCGCAGGATCCGGAAGCCCCTTCCCTTCCTAAAAATTTTTACCTCGGAGAAGGGCAAAAATTCCCCCTCCCAGAAGACCAGGCCCTCCCTCAGGGGCTCGGCCAGCGGGACCTCCGGGGGCAGGGGCTGGAGGTGCTCCCGGAGGTAGTCCGCAAGCCTCTCCAGGACCTCCCACACATAAAAGAGGCCCTCGAAGAGGGTGCGGTGACGGGTGAGGGTCGTGAGGTCGAAGTAGTCTGTCGGGCTCAGGCTCATCTCTTGAGGATCTCGGCCAGGGTCTTCCCCACTTTTACCAGACCCAGTTCGGTGATTTCAAGTAGGCGCACCGCGGTGTCGTGGCCGCAGAGACGACAGCCGTCGATGCGAAAGAGGCGGAGGATGGTCCCTGGAGGTAGCCCGTAGGCCGAGGCTGATCGGGCGGAGAGGAGGAGCTCCTTGGAAAAGACCATGGTGCAGTCCACGATGTGACCCACGGCGTAGCCTCCAGCGGCTTCGGCGGAGAGCTCCTCGTGGGCGCTCCTTTTCTGGGAGACGAAGACCGCGGTCTGGTGCCACTTCTTGCAAAAGGTGTAAAGGGCACGCACTACACTCCGGGCCATCATCTCCCGGGCCTCAAAAAGGCCGGTCACCGAATCCACCACCGTACGGGTGACCCGGTAGGTGCGATAGATGTGGGCCAGGGTGTCCAGGAGGGTGGGCAGGTCCTCCCGCAGGCGGTGGTGGCTGGCGGCATCGAGGAGGACGATGTTCTCCTCGAGGCTCGGAAAGTCGAGCCCCATGGCCCGAGCCCTTTCCTCCAGTGCCCGGGCCACAAAAGGGGCCGGGGTCTCCACGGTCACCAAGCAGACCCGATGGCCGTCTGCCGCCTGGCGCAGGGTGAATTGCTCGGCCACCAGGCTCTTTCCCGTATCAGGCATCCCCGTGAGATTCACCACCGCCTCCAAGGGAAGACCCCCCAAGGGCCGCCTCACCGGGCGACCGTCCTCCCATTCCACCCGGAAAAAGAGCTCATCCAGGCCGGGAACCCCGGTGGGGACCCCCTCCAGCGGCGGGGCCTTTTCTGCGGCCTCCGCGGGTCGAAAAATGGCCTCCTCCACGATTACCCGTTCTCTTTCCAAAAGTAACCTCCAAAAGTTTGACTTTTTCTCCCCCGAATACTATATAACATCAAAGAGAGTAAAAAGGAGCCCCTCTTTGGAATGAAAGAAAAAAGGCGCTATCCCCGGATGTCTTTCGAATGCATGCGAGCTTACATCCCCGAAAGGAGGGCCTTTTTCGAAATTCAGGATATCTCCTTGAAAGGCTGCTTTTTTCCCATGGAGGATCCCCCTCCCCCGGGCACGATTTTTAACTTGGAGTTGGAGCTCCCGGGGGTGGGACGCATCCCGGCGAGGGGAATGGTGATGCATCAGGGGAAGCCGGGATCCCCGGGCGCAGGAATATATTTTTTGGATATAGAGGGCGGTTTTTATTGTGTCCTAGCCAAGTTTCTCAAGGCCCTGCGGCTCATAGAGGATGCCCGGAAGCTTTACGAGAGGATCCTCTCCTCTGAGGAGAAATGATCCCCTTCTTTCTCTTTCTTCTGGGGCTGGCCCTGGGGAGCTTTCTCAATGTGGTCATCTATCGCCTTCCTCGGGGGCTCTCCCTGGTGAGGCCCGGTTCTTTTTGCCCCCATTGCGGGCACGCCCTGCGCTGGTACGAAAATCTCCCCCTGCTCTCCTTTCTCCTTCAGCGAGGGCGCTGTCGAGGCTGCGGAAAGCCCATCTCGCTACGCTACCCGATGGTGGAATTGATGAGCGGTCTTCTGATCCTCCTGGCCTTCAAGCGCTTCGGATGGCCAGCCGGAGGGATCTTTTACCTTTTTTTTCTCCTCCTCCTGGCCGCCACCTTCATTGATCTGGAACACCGCATCATCCCGGACGAGATCTCCCTAGGAGGGCTCGTGGCAGGGCTGATCCTTTCGCCTTGGAACCCCTTGGTAACCCCCTTTTTGGCCTTCACCGGGGCGCTATGCGGGGCCGGGGCCTTTTACCTCCTGGGAGAGTTCTATAGCTGGATCCGGGGGAGGGAAGGTCTCGGCGGAGGAGACCACAAGCTCCTAGCCCTCATCGGGGCCTTCCTCGGGCCTTGGAGACTCTTCCCTGTGATCTTCCTGGCTGCGGCCAGCGGGGTGCTCACCGCCCTCTTTCTCTTTCTCCTCTACCGCAAGCCCCTTTCAGGGTCCACGGCTCTCCCCTTTGGGCCCTTCCTGGCCTTCGGCGCCGGGGCTACGCTCTTCCTGCCCCAAGAGGTCCTTCTTTCCCTCCTTCCGGCGATCTATTAGAAAGGCGCTCCCGGGCATGGTCTTCAAGTAATGCTTGATCTGGGCCGCCACCGCCGCCACCTCTCCGTAATGTTGAAAGCGCCCCTGCCAAACCGGGACAATGGCAATAGAGATGGAAGGCCAGGGAAGACGGCAAAGCACCCCCTGCCGGTCGGTGGTGATGAGAAAGCCCCGCCGACGATCTTCCTCGTCCACGAAGTTGAGGATAAGCTCGTCGAAATTCTGAATGATCTCCCGGGAGACCCCTTCGGCCACCTCCAGGGGGACGATGAAGACGAAGTCGTCCCCGCCGATGTGCCCCACGAAGCCTTTGGATCCGGCGTGGGCCTCCACCTTGCTCACCAAAACCCGGGCCAGCATCCGGATGACCTCATCGCCCCGAGAGAAGCCGTAGGTGTCGTTGTAAGGCTTGAAGTTGTCCAGATCCACATAGGCTACGGCCCAGTAACCGGGGCTCCTCAGGATCTCCTCTATCTTTCGCAATATGGTGGTGTTTCCCGGGAGACCGGTGAGAGGATTGTTGTCTGCCAGGCGCTGAGCCCGCGTGAAGGCCAGTTGGACCCGCGAAAGGGCCTCTTTTTCCGTGGCCCTCTCGGTCAGGAAGTCGTCCACAAAGTACTCCTCCCAATCGATCTCCGAGATCCTTTCGGGCTTGATCACCAAGAGGATGGGGAGAAAAGAGAGGCGGAGGTCGCCTTTTAAGGCGGAGACCAGGTCCCGGGCCAGCTCCGGATGGAGTCCCTCCTGGAGGATGAGCATCCCCGGTAAATCGAAGAAGATCCTTTCGGTGGCCTTCTGGATCTCCGGAAAGATCTCCGTGGAGTACCCCTTTTCCTGCAGGGCCTTGGCCCACTCCCTAAAAGGCGATTTCTCCTCACTTACCAGGAGAATCTTTCGCACGTAAGGCCTCCTTCAAATCTTCGGTAAAAAATTTCAACTCGTAAAATTTCTCCTCCATCTCCCGGAAAAGCCCTTTGAGGTCCTTCGGGGAAAGGGAGACCCTCTTTAGGGCCTTTTCCGAGGGCTCAGGTAACCACCATTCCCCCTCCATTCCGAACCCCCGAGCCCGCACCAAGAGATCGGCCAGGTGGACCACGGCGGTCTCCTGGGGAAATTTCCGGGCCTTCTCCGGGAGATGGTGATAGGCCACGGGCTCCACCAATCTCTCCGGGAGATTCCAGCGATCCAAGAGATAACCCCCTATCTCCGCATGATCGATGTGAAGGACCTCCCTTTCCGCCTCCTGGGGAGACTTTCCCTCGGCGATCTTCTCCTGGATCGTCGGCCAATCCTCGCTCAGGGAGGCCCGGATGACCACCTTGCCCAGGTCGTGAAGGAGTCCTGCGGTGGCCACCTCCTCGGGCTGTTCTATCTTTAGGTGTTTGGAAAGCACGCCGCTGGTGGCCGCCACCCCCAGGGAGTGCTCCCACAGGGCCACATCGCGGCTCTGCATCATCTCGAAGATGGAGGCCGTGAGCACCAGGGTGCGAATCACATTGAATCCCAGAAGGACGATAGCGTTGGCCACCGTGGAAATCCGGCGGGGAAACCCGTAAAAGGCCGAGTTTACCAGGCGCAGGACCTTGCCGGTGAGCACCTGATCCTTCTCGATCACCGCCGCGATCTGGGGGGCG